>CALXSW010000158.1 GCA_944391255.1 uncultured Clostridia bacterium
GCTTCATATCTGTTGTGGCTATAAGCTGATGCGCGCGCGCTGTTCTTACGGCGTTTAAGTAATCGATAAACGTGTCGCCTATCATTTTTTTAAAAACAAGACAGAAATTTGATTTGCTCATGTGTACATAATTGCAGATAAAGTCAAGATCTATATATTTGTCATAGTTTGAATTGACGTAAGCGACAGCTGTATATACCGGCGACGCTGATTTGCTGCTTTCAAGCAGTGTGAGCGACGGGAGATTTTTTGTGCAGACGCATATGAAATCCATAAGCAGCGCTACAGCCATCTGTTTCATTTTGTCAGCGTGATGCGAGCCGTATCCGCTGTACGACTGAGCGTGTTTAAAAAGAAAAAGAGCTTTTTCAAATTCCGTATCATTCAGCTCTATAACGCATGACGGCACACCTTTTAGCATATCATCTGTTTCCTTGTCAGACAGCACAGACGAAACGGAAATCGGCGCGAAATTAAGCAGAAACCGCTTGAATCTCGGATCATCGGCTGAGCTTGTCATATGCAGCTCAAACGGGGCGATTATATATAGACTTCCCCGTTTTAAGAGATATTTCTGATTGTCAAACGACAAAAAGCGTTCTCCCTCCACTTGAAGATATATTTCGTATGCGTCATGGTAATGCTGACACTTCATATCGAACGGAAATATATTTTCAAGAAAGCTTATATTTGCCGGTATTACCTTCTGAAAAACAGGTTCTCTCATATGCGCGCTCCTTTCAAAAAACAGCTTATATATATAATACCATACAGAGTTATAAAAAGCAAGAAATATTTAAGAATATTGTGCGGTTTTTTTTAAATAATAAGAATTTAATTATAGTTATTTGAAGAAATTTCTGATATAATTCTATTATCGAGCTAAAGGGAGTGGTCATGATGGCTAAGATCAGATTTGACAGGGACTGGCTGTTTTATCGCGGTGAGCTTCCGCCGTATTCAGACACTGATATGTGGGGCGGGGCTAAAGCGAAAGGCTTTATGTTCGGAGCCGCGTCCATGGGATTTGACGATTCGAGCTGGAGGAAGGTAGAGCTTCCGCATGACTACGTAATGGAGGGCGATTACACCCGTAATAGAAGCGAGAGCAGAATGATGCGCAGTATACCGGAAATGGAGAGCATCGACAGCAGGCATTTCGCCGGCGGCTCGCTTTCTGGCGGGATCGGGTGGTACAGGAAAACGTTCGCGGTAAATGGGGAGAGAGCCCGCGGACGTGTGTACATCCATTTTGATGGCGTCTATCGTGACAGCACTGTGTTTTTAAATGAGTATATTGTCGGCAGACATAGCAGCGGCTACACGGGATTTTGCTATGATATAACGGATTTTATAGATTTTGAGAGAGAGAATGTCATAGCGGTGCGTGTAGACTCATCAGGCCGTGAGGGCTGGTGGTATGAGGGCGGTGGAATATACCGCCATGTATGGCTTGAATATAAGGAGAACATACATATCGCCGCGGACGGAGTTTATCTGTACGAGGACATATCTGATGATATGAAAAAAGCGGTGATCCATGCGGAAACTGAGATAATAAACAGAGAAACAACAGATCAGAAAGTCACGGTAAGAACGACTGTGTACGCGGCGAACGGGAGCGCTGCGTGTTCAGGGGAGAGAGAGATTTCTATCGGGCAATGGGACAGAGAGATATGCTGTCAGGAGATAGAACTGGAAAATGTGCATTTGTGGGACGTAGATGATCCGTATTTGTACACCGTTAAGACTGAGATCATAAAAGACGGGGAAGTTACAGATACAGAGATAAACAACATCGGTATCCGCAAATGTTTTTTTAATGCTGAGTATGGGTTCTTTTTAAACGGCAGGAATCTTAAAATAAAGGGAGTATGCTGTCATCATGACCACGCCGGCGTCGGCATAGGAGTGCCGGACAGTGTCTGGGAATACCGCATCGATCAGATAAAGAGCATCGGTGCTAACGGATACCGTTCGGCTCATTATCCTATGTCAAAGGAAATGCTCGATATATGTGACAGGAAAGGGATAAAATATTTTTTATAAAGCTTATTGACAAGTCGGCTCTTGTATTGTATAATAGTTATAATAGAAAAACTTTAGGGAGGAAAATACAATGGTGAGAAAAGCGTTGACTATGAAGGTTTATCCTGAATATATAGACGAGTACATAAAGCGTCATAATGAGCTGTGGCCGGAGATGAGAGATGTTATAATGTCACACGGCTGCAAGACATACTCGATCTTTGTTGACAGAGAAACAAAGATACTTTACGCGTATCTTGAGATCGAGGACGAGGCTGAATGGGCTAAGGTAGCGGATACAGAGATAAACAGAAAGTGGTGGGATTACATGGCTCCGATAATGGAGACTAATCCTGACAACAGTCCTGTTGAGATACCGCTTGAAGAAGCGTTCCATATTGGTATAGAAGAATAATTGTTAAATGTTACGGACGTTCGTTGCAGCGTCCGTTTTTTTGTCTTTTTCAGGCTGAAAGAGTCAGATCTGAATGGGCGCTGATGTTTTTTTATTCAAAGATATTGAAAAAAAATAATATTTGTGCTAAAATGAATTAAAAAATATATAGGAGGCAGCATCAATGACAGCTAAAGAAATTATAATGCAGAGAGTCGCAGATGAAGATGTAAGATTTATAAGACTCCAGTTTACTGATGTTTTCGGCAGACTGAGAAATATGGCTATAACCGTTGACAGACTTGAAGAGGCGCTGAATAATGAGTGCATATTTGACGGATCGGCTATAGATGGTTTTGCGAGTGTTGAAGAGAGTGATCTTTATCTTCACCCTGATCTGAGCACGTTTGCCATATTCCCATGGCGTCCGCGCAACGGAAAAGTGGCGCGCCTTATCTGTGATGTGTATACTCCGGACGGAAAGCCTCTTGAATACAATCCGAGACTTGTTCTCGAAAAGGTGATTAAGGAAGCAGAGAACATGGGATATACGTTCAAGATAGGACCGGAGATAGAATTTTTCCTGTTCAATACGGACGAGCGCGGTAATCCGATAAGGGAAACGCATGACAAGGGAAGCTATTTTGACATGTCGCCGCTTGACGGGGGCGAGAACACAAGACGAGATATATGTCTTATCCTTGAGGAGATGGGTTATCATATATGCGCGTCACATCACGAGATGGCGGACGGTGCGCATGAGATAGTGTTCAAGGCAGATGACGCGCTCACTACGGCAGACAGGATAGTTACGTTTAAGACAGTGGTAAAAACTATAGCGAAGCGAAACGGACTTCATGCTACGTTTATGCCGAAGCCGCTTGAGGACGAGTGGGGATCGGGTATGCATTTAAATATGAACCTTGAAAAGGACGGCAAGAACCTTTTCGCGTATGATCCGGACACAAAGAAATTTTCACATGAAACGTATCGATTCATAGCCGGACTTCTTCACTATACGCCTGAGATAGTATGTCTTACTAATCCGACTGTAAACTCGTACACGAGATTCATATCTGGAGATGACGCTCCGAACCATATCTCATGGTCGGAAAATAACAGAAGTCTGCTTATCCGCGCTATACCTACGCGTGAGACGGGCGGCGGATATATAGAATATCGTTCTCCGGACGGCACCGCAAACCCATATCTTGCCATAGCGGCAATACTTAAAGCCGGACTTAAAGGAATAGAGGACGACAGCATACCTCTTCCGCCGAATATATGCATGGATATAAAGAAGCTCAGCGAGGAAGAGCTTAAGATGCTCGGCATAAAAAAGATGCCGGTAAATCTTCATGCAGCGCTTGAAAAGGCTAAGGGATCGGCGCTTGTAGAGGAGATACTCGGAGAAAAGCTTAAGGAAAATTATATAAGATCAAAGGAAGCAGAATATGAGTCATACCTGCGCTCAATAAGCGAATGGGAGATCAATAATTATTTTGTTCAGTACTGATTTGACATAAAATTGCTTATCGTGATTAAATAAACGCACCGGGGGGGGGCAGAAGCATCTGACCGGGAAAAGGGGGATTGTTTTTTGGACAGAATTATTTTAGCCTTTTCCAAGGACGAGACCGCGCGGAAGATCCGTATGATGCTTGACGGAAGCGGATATAGAATACATGGCATGGTCTGCCATTCAGCGTCCGAGCTGCTCAGAACAGCCGATGAATATGACGATGTGCTTATAATCATGGGCTATAAGCTGCCGGATATGGTGGTCGATGATATATATGAATATATGAACGGCACGGCGAAAATACTGTCTATCGTGAAGCCGGAACGGCTTGAAGATATAGAAAACGAGGATATTTTCGCGCTGCCGCTGCCGATGACAAGAAACAGACTGCTTGACGCGATAGGTATGCTCTGCGGCGGAGTGGAGCATATCGGGAAAAAGCAGACGGAGAGGTCTCCGGAGGAAATGAAATTGATTGAGAGCGCAAAGCTGTTCCTTATGGAAAATTATCATATGACAGAGGATCAGGCGCATAGATTTATGCAGAAAAGAAGTATGGACAGCGGTTCTAAAATGGTTGACACCGCAAGAGTAATATTGAATATATGATTATGGAGGAATAAATTACAGATGCAGACATTCAGATTCACAAAAATGCACGGAGCGGGCAATGACTATATATATGTTGACTGCACGGAGAAAATGCTCACGAATATAAACGAAACGGCGAGAAAGGTTTCAGACCGTCATTTCGGAATAGGCTCGGACGGACTTGTTCTTATATGCAAGTCAGACAAGGCTGATTTCAGAATGGATATGTACAACAGTGACGGATCGCAGGCTGAAATGTGCGGCAACGCAACGCGCTGTGTCGGAAAATATGTGCATGACAAGGGGCTCACGGATAAGACGACTATAACGCTTGAAACGCTTGCCGGTATAAAGATACTTGAGCTGAATCTTGGAGATGACGGAACGGTAAAGACTGTAAGGGTAAATATGGGCGCGCCGGAGCTTGTGCCGAAAAATATACCTATAGACAGCGAAAAGGACAGATTTATAATGGAGCCTGTTGAGGTATGCGGCAAAGAATATAAGGTAACGGGCGTATCGATGGGCAATCCGCACGCGGTGACATATATAGATGACACGGATAGCCTTGAGATAGAGAAGATCGGGCCTGAATTTGAAACGCACAAGCTGTTTCCTAAGAAGATAAATACGGAGTTTGCGCAGATAGTTGACAGGAACACGATAAAGATGCGCGTATGGGAGCGCGGCGCGGGTGAAACTCTCGCCTGCGGAACGGGAGCGTGCGCCACTCTTGTAGCGTCAACGCTTACCGGATTTGTGGACGGCGAGGCGGATCTCGTGCTGCTCGGCGGAACGCTCCATATAAAATGGGATAAGGACGATAACAATGTATATATGACAGGTCCGGCAGAATTTGTGTTTGACGGAGAGATAACGATCTGACGCGTCTGTAAAGAGGACGGTAGCTGCTGAAAATGTGCGCTGCATAAAAAGCGCGCGTATTCAGCGGCTTCTTGTATATGGGCGAAAATCGGGCAGATAATGCGGATAATGTATATTCTGAAATAAAATACTGTTAAAATCACATAATAATAATGTTTACCTCGGTTAATTTTGTGCAAAATTATTATTGAAATTGTGGCGAAAAAAGTGTAATATAGTATATGTAGTATAAGTAAGTAGTATAAAATGTATAAATATTCATTTGTGCATTTGAAAGGAACGTGTAAAATGGCAAAAGTAAATGAAAACTATTTAAAGCTGCCGGGCAGCTACCTTTTTTCAACTATTGCTAAGAAGGTCGCGGCTTTCCAGGCAGAACATCCTGATCGTGAAATAATCAAGATGGTTATAGGCGATGTGACTCGTCCGCTCGTACCGGCCGTAATTGAAGCCATGCATAAGGCTGTAGATGAGATGGGCACAGCGGAAGGATTCCGTGGATATGGTCCTGAGCAGGGTTATGACTTTTTGAGAAATAAGATAGTTGAGTTTGATTACAAGGGACTCGGCATAGAAGCTGATGAGATCTTTGTTTCAGACGGCGCAAAGTCTGACTGCGGAAATATAGGCGATATTTTCGGCATAGATAACAAGGTCGCTGTATGTGACCCTGTATATCCGGTATATGTTGATACTAACGCTATGGCAGGCAGAGCCGGAGAGTTTATAGAAGATCACTGGTCAAATCTATATTATATGCCTTGCACGGCTGAGAATGGATTTATGCCGGAGCTTCCTAAGGAAAAGGTGGATATAATTTATCTTTGTTTCCCGAACAATCCAACAGGTGAAACGGCTACGCGCGATCAGCTGAAGGTTTGGGTGGATTACGCTAAGGCAAACGGCAGCGTTATTCTTTTTGACAGCGCGTATGAAGCGTTTATAACAGAGGACGATGTGCCGCATTCTATATATGAGGTAGAGGGCGCTAAGGAAGTGGCGATAGAATTCCGCAGCTTCTCAAAGACAGCCGGATTTACAGGTACAAGATGTGCGTATACAGTAGTTCCTAAGGCGCTCAAAGTGAATGGCACGGAGCTTAACGCGCTCTGGAACAGAAGACAGTGTACAAAGTTCAACGGCGTTCCGTATATAATCCAGAAAGCCGCTGAGGCTGTATATACAGATGAGGGCAGAAAGCAGATAATGGAAAATATAAACTATTATCTTGAAAACGCTAAAATAATGCGCGAGGCTCTTTCGGGCGCCGGTCTTGAGGTATACGGCGGAAAGAACTCACCGTATGTATGGGCAAAAGCTCCTAACGGTATGAAATCATGGGATTTCTTTGAAAAGCTCCTCAATGAGGCCGGAGTTGTTTCTACACCGGGTTCAGGCTTCGGTCCGAGCGGCGAGGGATATATAAGATTTACAGCGTTCTCGACAAGAGAGAACACAATAAAGGCTATGGAAAATGTAAAAGCCATATTATAAATATTTGAATTGACATAATTCAGAACATAAGAGGCAAGGGCGCTTCGATGTACATATCCGGAAATTTTTGCGGATGTGTCATTGAGGTGCTTTTATTTTTTGTATCATATCAGTGCATGGCACATATTGAGAAAATATAGAGACTGAAAGTATTTCGCGCAGTCAGCGATGTTTTCTACAGTCTCCGTAAATATCGATAACAAGGAAAGGAATGGAAAGAATGGAAAATGGACTTCCTAAAAAGCAGGGTCTGTATGATCCGAAATTTGAACACGATGCCTGCGGCATAGGCTGCATAGCAAATATCAAGGGAAAGAAGTCGCATGGTCTTATAAACCAGGGCTTGCAGATCCTGAAGAATCTCGCGCACCGCGGCGGCGTAGGCGCGGAGCCGGAGACAGGCGACGGAGCGGGTATCCTGATCCAGATGCCGGATAAGTTCATGAAAAAGGTGTGCAGAAACGAGGGGATCGATCTGCCGGAAAAGGGCGATTACGGTGTTGGTATGCTGTTCCTGTCGCCTGATAAGGAAACAAGAGAAGCGTCGCTTGACGAGCTGAAGAAGATAATAGAGTCTGAGGGACAGAAAGTTCTCGGCGTAAGATATGTGCCGGTATATGATTTCAGCCTTGGCGAAAGCGCTAAAAACGCTATGCCGTCGATCGTTCAGATATTTGTAGGCAAGAGCGATCAGGGACTTACAAACGATGATTTCGAACGCAGACTTTACGTTATAGGAAAGATAGCGGAGAAGAAGATAAGAAAGAGCGGAATGGACAATTATTTCTATTTCGCGTCATTCTCAACAAGAACTATAGTATATAAAGGTATGCTGACTCCGGAGCAGGTAAACGAGTTCTATCTCGATCTTAAAGACGAGGATATGGAAACGGCTATCGTGCTTGTTCACTCGCGTTTCTCAACGAACACATTCCCGTCATGGGAGAGAGCGCATCCGAACAGATATATCATTCACAACAGTCAAATAAACACTATCCGCGGTAATGTGAACTGGGTAAAGGCAAGAGAAAATATGTTCGCGACTCCTGAATTTGAAGGCGACATGGAAAAGATAATGCCTATTATAAACGAGGACGGTTCAGACTCGGCTATGCTTGATAACTATCTCCAGTTCCTGCATCTTGCCGGATTCTCACTGCCGCGCTCTATAATGATGACAATACCGGAGCCGTGGGAAAAGAACGACAAGATGGATCCGATGATGCACTCATTCTATGAGTATCATTCATGTATAACAGAGCCGTGGGACGGTCCGGCTGCCGTAGCGTTTACTGACGGTACTCTCGTTGGCGCAACGCTTGACAGAAACGGTCTGCGTCCGGCAAGATATTATATCACAAAGGACGACAATATAATCCTTTCATCAGAGGTGGGCGTAACAGATATAGACCCGTCAATGATCGTGTCAAAGGAAAGACTTCATCCGGGAAAAATGCTGCTCATAGATACTGAAAAGGGAATAATTGTATCAGATGAAGAGATAAAGAAGTCGGAGGCTGCTCATAAGCCATACGCGGAGTGGGTAGAAAAGACACTTGTAGATATAAAGGATCTCCCTGTAAACGAGGGTGAGGGAAACAACTGGCATACGCTCGTGGCAGATATAAAGGCGAACAGCACTCATACATTGAGCGAGGAATTCGCGTTAAAGAGCGCGCTCATGATGGATAATATGTTCGTGAACCGTGAAAATAATTCAGATGATCTGCCGCTTTTGACAAAGCAGAAGCTGTTCGGTTACACATGGGAAGATATAAACATGACTATAAAGCCGACTGTGGAAAAGGGTACAGATCCTATCGGCGCGATGGGAACAGACACGCCTATAGCTGTATTGTCAGAGAAGCCTCAGCTTTTGTATAACTATTTCAAGCAGCTTTTCGCGCAGGTAACAAATCCGCCGATAGACGCGATACGCGAAAAGATCGTAACATCAACATTTGCGCTGTTCGGATGCGAACAGAACCTGCTCACATCGTCAGAGCTGAACTGCCGCAAGATAAGAGCGAACAGTCCTGTTCTCACGAACGAGGAGCTTGCAAAGCTGCGCACAGTAAAGAGAGAGGGATTTAAGTCGATAACTCTTCCAATGCTGTTCAACACGCGCGCGGAGGACGATATGGAAGCGGCTATAGCTACTATTTGCAGAGCTGCCGATATCGCGATAGAAAACGGATATAATATAATCATACTTTCAGATAAGGGTGCGAGCAGAGATAAAGCGCCTATTCCGGCACTGCTTGCGGCATCGGGACTTCATCATCACCTGATCCGCCGCGGAACGAGAATGAAAGCGTCTATCGTTCTTGAAACGGGCGAGCCGCGCGAGGTACATCATTTCGCGTGCCTTGTAGGCTACGGCGTAAACGGTGTTAACCCATATCTCGTATATGAGGAGATAGAGCATCTGAAGGCAGAGGGTGAGATCGAATACAGCGTAGAGGAAGCTGTAGAAAGATACAGAAACGCTGTAACAGACGGTATCGTAAAGATAATGGCGAAGATGGGTATTTCAACTATCGCGTCATATTCGGGAGCGCAGATATTTGAGGCTCTTGGAATAAAGGAAAGTGTTGTGGAGAAATATTTCACAGGCACTACTACAAGAATAGGCGGAATAGGCCTTAAGGAGATCGAAAAGGAAGTTATCTTAAGAGGTAAGGACGCGTTCGATAAGATGAACCACAACAAGGCGCTCAAAACAGGCGGCGACTATAAGTGGCGCGCAAAGGGCGAGTACCATATGTTCAATCCTGAATCGATCTACAAGCTGCAGATGGCGTGCCGCACAGGCAACTACAAGCTGTATAAGGAATATGCCGCTGAAATGGATGAGCATAGAGGCAAGCAGTGCAATATAAGAGGACTGCTCAATATAAAGACTATAGATAAGCCAATAGCGATCGACAAGGTTGAGAGCGTTGAAAGCATTGTAAAGAGATTTAAGACAGGCGCTATGTCATACGGTTCTATATCAGGAGAAGCGCATGAATGTCTTGCTATAGCTATGAACAGACTCGGCGGCAAATCGAACTCAGGCGAGGGCGGCGAGAATCCGTCAAGATTTGAGAGAGATGAAAACGGCGATTGGAGATGCTCAAAGATAAAGCAGGTAGCATCAGGCAGATTCGGCGTTCATATCCACTATTTGAATAACGCTGAGGAAATACAGATCAAGATGGCGCAGGGCGCGAAGCCGGGCGAGGGCGGACACCTTCCGGGCGCTAAGGTATATCCATGGATAGCAAAGACAAGACATTCAACGCCTGGCGTTGGACTTATATCACCGCCTCCGCATCACGATATATATTCTATCGAGGATCTGGCTCAGCTTATAACAGACTTGAAGAACGCTAACCGTGACGCGAGAGTAACTGTAAAGCTCGTGTCGGAAGCGGGAGTAGGAACTATAGCTGTCGGTGTTGCGAAGGGAAGAGCTGACGTAATTCTCATTTCCGGTTATGACGGCGGAACGGGTGCCGCTCCGAGAACTGGCGTAAGACATGCCGGCTTGCCTTGGGAGCTTGGCGTTGCGGAAACTCATCAAGCACTTTTGATGAACAACTTGAGAAACAGAGTAGTTATCGAAACAGACGGTAAGCTTTTGACAGGACGCGATGTTGCGATAGCGGCGCTTTTAGGAGCGGAGGAATACGGATTTGCAACAGGTCCGCTGATAGCTATAGGCTGCGTTATGATGAGAGTCTGCAACCTCGACACATGTCCTGTAGGCGTTGCGACACAGAACCCTAAGCTGCGTTCAAGATTTGCCGGAAAGCCTGAATACGTTGAAAACTTCATGAAGTTTATCGCTCAGGATCTTAGAGAGTGGATGGCTAAGATAGGCGTAAGAACTATTGATGAGATGGTAGGTCACGTTGAGCTTTTGACACAGAAGAAGATAGAGGGCAACTGGAAAGCGGAGAAAGTAGATCTTTCATCACTTCTTTATCAGCCAAAGATCTGTTCAAACGACCATGAGAGATATCACACGATGGATCAGGATCACGAGTTGTATAAGACGCTTGACATGAACACGCTTCTCAAGCTCTGTGAACCGGCTATATATAACGGAAAGAAGATAGAGGCAAAGCTGCCTATAAAGAATACAGACAGAGTAACAGGAACTATACTTTCATCAGAGATCGCAAGAGCTCACGGTGAGTCGGGACTGCCGGAGGATTCTATAAAGCTTGATTTTGTAGGCTCGGCAGGTCAGAGCTTTGGCGCATTCCTCGCGCCGGGCGTAACGCTTAAACTTGAGGGCGACTCAAACGACTATATCGGAAAAGGACTTTCGGGCGGTAAGATAATCGTTGTTCCGCCGGCTGAGTCGTCATTTGTTCCGGAGGATAACGTTATAATCGGTAACGTGGCATTTTACGGAGCGATAAAGGGCGAGGCGTATATAAGAGGTATAGCGGGCGAAAGATTCTGCGTAAGAAACTCAGGTATGACGGCTGTCGTTGAGGGCGTGGGCGATCATGGCTGTGAATATATGACAGGCGGCTGTGTAGCTGTAATAGGCGAAACAGGCAGAAACTTCGCTGCCGGCATGAGCGGCGGTGTCGCATATGTATACGATAAGAACGGCAGATTTGAGGACAACTGCAACAGCGCGCTCGTAACGCTGAAACAGCTTTCAGAGTCTGACGCTGAAAAGCTCAGATCAATGCTCGAAAAGCATGTTGAAAACACAGGCTCTTCAGTTGCCGGAGCGATCCTTGACAATTATGAGGAAGAGCTTAAGAAATTTGTAAAGGTTATCCCTGTTGATTATGAAAAGGTCGTAGAGATCATGGATGAGGAAAAGAAAAAGGGAACACCGCACGATGACGCGATGCTGATAGCGTTTGAGAATGTAACAGGCAAGAAAGTTAGTTGAGGAGGATTTGAACAATGGGTAAACCAACCGGATTTTTGGAATTTGAAAGAAAGCTCCCGGAGGACAGAACTCCTGAAGAGAGAATGAAGGACTGGGGTGAATTTCATACTCACAGTGATATAGAAAGTCTCAGATGCCAGGCGTCAAGATGCATGGACTGCGGAGTTCCGTTCTGCCATGCCGGCGCGCAGGTGGGCAGGACGTCTATAGGATGTCCGCTGAACAACCTGATACCGGAGTGGAACGATCTTGTGTATCATGGCAATATAGAGGAGGCATATAAGAGATTATCGCTGACGGCAAACTTCCCGGAATTTACGGGAAGAGTGTGCCCGGCGCTCTGCGAGGGTTCATGTACAGAGGGTATGTATGATGACCCGGTGACGATAAAGAATATTGAATGTCATATAATAGACACTATGTTTGAACAGGGCAAGGTATTGCCGAGAATACCGGAGCGCTCTACAGAAAAGCGCGTGGCGGTAGTAGGCAGCGGTCCGGCAGGACTTGCGTGCGCTGATATGCTTAACCAGATGGGTCATAGAGTTACCGTGTTTGAGCGCAGCGACAGACCGGGTGGACTTCTGATGTACGGCATACCTAACATGAAGCTTGATAAGTCGGTAGTTGAGAGAAGAATAAAGCTGATGGAAACAGAGGGCGTTGTGTTCAGATGCGGCGAGGAAGTAGGAAAGTCGTATCCGGTAGTTAAGCTTATAGACGAGTTTGACGCCGTTGTTCTCTGCACAGGCTCTACAAGACCGCGTCCTTTGACAGTTGAGGGAGCGGATCTCAAGGGCGTGTATTACGCTGTAGATTTTCTCACGAGAAATACAAAGAGCCTTCTTGACTCTGAGTTCAAGGACAGAAAGTTTGTGAACACAAAGGGGAAGAATGTTATAGTAGTAGGCGGCGGTGACACAGGAACTGACTGTGTCGGAACGTCTATAAGACATGGCTGCAACAGTGTTGTTCAGTTTGAGATCATGCCGGAAGCGTCAGAAACAAGACTTCCAAACAACCCATGGCCGGAGTGGCCGAGAGTCAAAAAGACTGATTACGGTCAGGAAGAGGCTATGTTCCTTTACGGAAAGGATCCGCGCGAATACTGC
>CALXSW010000159.1 GCA_944391255.1 uncultured Clostridia bacterium
GTATGGTACGCGATCAGGGGTTCGAACCCTGGACACCCTGATTAAGAGTCAGGTGCTCTACCAACTGAGCTAATCACGCATATTCTGTATTTTGTGTCTATCTCTTGACCACGAATAATATGATACCATAAAGTGAGTAAAAAGTCAAGCTTTTTTTGAAAAAAATATACTTTTAGTCCGATTGCACAATAAAAAGTGTTTTTGAAATGAAATGTGTATGTGAAAATGATGATATAATAGGTCATATTTTGTTTTGATACTTGATATATACAATAAAAAATGATATAATTCATATAATAAAGTCTGAAATAGCAGGAGAATATTATGCGTGAAAAAATACTTGAAATATTAAAGGGTTCAGACGGATATGTTTCGGGTGAGGAGATCAGCCATGTGTTGGGAATTTCAAGAGCGGCCGTATGGAAGCATATACGAAATCTGAAAAATGAGGGATATAAAATAGAATCTGTGACTAATAAAGGTTATAAGCTCGGCGGTATCCCCGATAAATTAGATATCGATAAGATACATGAAATGCTTAAAACAAAAGTAATAGGGCAAAGAATAGAGTATGTGAACAGCACCGATTCAACAAATAATGAGTGCAAAAGGCTTGAGGATAAAACAGACGGAACTCTTGTGATAGCCGACGCGCAGACGGCGGGCAAGGGAAGACTGGGACGAGTGTGGGAGTCGCCGCACGGTTCTGGGATCTGGATGTCGATACTGCTTAAACCTGATGTTTCGCTTGAGTCAGTGTCGCAGATAACGCTTGTCACGGGAATGGCTGTGTGCAGGGCTGTCGGAATTGACGCTATGATAAAATGGCCGAACGATGTTGTTATCGACGGAAAAAAAATATGCGGAATACTGACAGAGATGTCGGCTGAAATAGAGCGGATAAATTATGTGATATGCGGGATAGGCATAAACGTAAATACTCCGTCATTTCCGGAAGAGCTTCAGGATAAAGCCACATCACTGTTTGTCGAAACGGCGAAAAAGCATGAAAGGGAAAAAATTGCGGCAGACGTCTTGAATGAATTTGAAAAGCTTTATAATGTCTTTACGGAAAAAGGATTTTCATTTCTGGCGGACGAGTATAGGAAGATGTGCGTCACTTTAAATAAAGATGTGCGCGTTATTCATAGAAATAATGAATTGACGGGCAAAGCAGTTGATATAGACGACAGCGGAAATCTTATAGTAGAAACTGAAAACGGACAAATTACTGTTCATTCGGGCGAGGTAAGTGTAAGAGGTATTTACGGTTACATCTAAAATGTGAACCGAATGTAAATTATTAGCACTCTCTTAAAGTGAGTGCTAATTTTGTATTGACATTTTTTTGAACTGGTGCTATAATAGCTTTGTTAAATAAAATGAAGGCAGATGCCCGAATAATTAGATGTATTATAGGAGATGAAAACTAATGGCAAAAGGTAATATTTCTGTTGATTCGGAAAATCTTTTCCCTATCATAAAAAAGTGGTTGTATTCAGATAAGGACATATTTTTAAGAGAGCTTGTTTCAAACGGCTGCGACGCGATAACAAAGCTTAAAAAGCTTGCGCTTATAGGTGAAACTGAAACAGATGGAATTTATAAGGTCACTGTTACAGTTGATAAGGACGCTAAAAAGCTTATTATAAGCGATAACGGTATCGGTATGACAGCGGAAGAAATAGACAAGTATATAAACCAGATAGCTTTTTCGGGCGCTACAGAGTTCCTTGAGAAGTATAAGGATGAGAGTGAGGATAACGGTCAGCAGATAATAGGTCATTTTGGTCTGGGCTTTTACAGCGCGTTTATGGTGGCTGACAGTGTTGAGGTCGATTCACTGTCATATCAGGAAGGCGCAAAGGCGGCAAAATGGACATGCGATGGCAGCATGGAATTTGAGATGACAGACGGCGAAAGAACTGAAAGAGGAACTACGATAACTCTTAACATAGCAGAGGACAGCGCCGAATTTCTTGAGATTTTCAAGATACGCGAAATACTTCACAAATATTGCTCGTTCCTTCCTGTTGAGGTATATCTTATAGATGCAAACGAAAAAGAACCGGAAAAAACAGAGGGAGAAGATGAAAAGAAAGAGCCAAAGCCGATAAACGATACTCATCCGCTTTGGATGAAAAAGCCTTCTGAATGTACTGACGAGGAATATAAGGAATTTTATAGAAATGTATTCATGGATTTCAATGAGCCGCTGTTCTGGATCCATTTAAATGTAGATTATCCGTTTAACCTCAAAGGTATATTATATTTCCCTAAGATAAATCATGAGTTTGCAGGTGTCGAAGGACAGATAAAGCTGTATAATAATCAGGTGTTTGTCGCTGACAATGTTAAGGAAGTTATACCTGAATTCCTGATGCTGCTTAAGGGTGTTATAGACTGCCCTGATCTGCCGCTCAATGTGTCAAGAAGCTTTTTGCAGAATGACGGATATGTAAAGAAGATCTCAAATCATATAACGCGTAAGGTAGCTGATAAGCTCAATGGCCTGTATAAGAATGATAAGGAAAACTACGAGAAATTCTGGGAAGATATCAATATATTTGTAAAATACGGCTGTATACGCGATGAGAAATTCTATGATAAGGTAAAGGATTCTATACTGTATAAGGATCTTGACGGCAAGTATATGACGTTGAGCGAGTTTACAGGCGGTGAAGAAAAGGCTGATGTATACTATATTTCAGACAGAAAGCAGCAGTCGCAGTATATAAATCTGTTCAAGGAACAGGGACTGAACGCTGTTGAGCTGCCTACAATGGTAGATACTCACTTTATTTCGTATATGGAAATGAAGAATCCCGATATCAAGTTCAAGAGAATAGACTCCGCTTTGGCTGATACAGCTGAGGAAGCTGACAAGGACGATGAAAAGAACAAAAACATCATTGAGATGTTTAAAAATCAGCTTAATGATGATAAGCTCAAGATAGAGGTACAGAACCTGAAAAATGAGGATATACCGGCTGTTATACTTTTGAGCGAGGAATCACGCCGTATGCAGGAGATGTACAGGAGCTATGGTCAGCAGTTTGCCGGTATGGCGGATATGTTCCACGATGAATTTACGCTTGTTATAAATGCGAACAACGCGTTGATAAAGAAGCTTGATTCGCTTGATGATGAGAGCAGAGCGCTTGTGATCGATCATGTATACGATCTTGCGAAGATATCGCACAGTCCGCTTGAAGCGGATCAGATGAGCAAATTTATTGCGCGTTCAAATGAAATATTGACAAAATTGTTCTGATCATAATATATGACTGCGGCGGTGCGCGTTTGGCGTGCCGCCGTTTTTTAGTGTCTTTTATAAATTATATCAATAAAATATAATTTTATTATAGCGGTTGTAATATTACAAAAAGTCTAAAAACTTTCCTACTGCTTAACATAAGTGTATGCTTTATGTAAATAAACTGAAACGAGCGGGTAAACACCTAACAATCAATTAACAAATACCCGAAAATGGTTGATTATTGGCGCGTTTTATGGTACAATGGCGAAAAATAATGCAGGAGGTATTTAATGTGAGTGAAAAAATGTCTGTTGTGGTTGTGGATGACGATGAAGAGTACGCCCAAGCGTTGGGAGATCACATAAGGTTGTATGATGAATTTGAATTTTCGGGATATGCACTTGATGGGGAAGAGGCTATGGAGCTTATAAGGCTTATATCGGCTGATGTAATAATTCTTGATCTGTTGATGCCAAAGCTTGACGGATTGGGATTTCTCAGGAGGTTGGCAGGTCTTGGACTTAAAAGAAAGCCTAAAATAATAATCAATTCAGCATCGTGCCTGTCAAATATGATAGACATAGTTCAAAAATATGGTGTGGATTACATATCAATAAAGCCTCAGTCGTTCGCGGATTTATGCTCTGTTATAAAGGAGCTTATGGGGGCAAGCAGGACGAAAGAGGCGGATATCGTACAAAGAGAGAGGGAAAACGAGGAAAAGAGGGTAGCCGACTTTCTTCATCATCTCGGAGTGCCGTCGCATTTATCGGGATATAAATATATGAGATTTGGGATCATATTGGCAATACATGATATGAGTATACTTGAATCTGTTACAGGCAGGCTCTATCCAGCTATAGCAAAGCAATATAACACAAAGAATTGCTGTGTTGAAAGAGCCATAAGACACGCTATAAGCGTATCATGGACAAGGGGGAATAAAAAGCTTATAAATGATGTGTTTGGATACACGTCTGATGATAACGCGCATCGTCCGACAAACGCCGAATATATGGCAATGGCGGCAGATGATTTCAGATTGAGATTTAAATACGGCGCGCCGGTATAAATACGAAAAGCGGGAACAGTGAGTGAGAGCTGTTCCCGCTTGGTTTTTATCTTACACGTTTTGCGCCGGCATAATGTGAAATATAGTATGATGAATTTATTGAAGTAACCTTTACAACGTCACCTGTATGAGGCGCGTGAACCATATTTCCGTTGCCGATATAAATTCCGACATGGCTTATGCCGCCGCCGTTAGAGAAGAAGACAAGGTCTCCCGGCTGCAGGTTAGATCTACTTACAGAAGTTCCTACGCCGCTCTGGCTTGCAGCTGTTCTTGGCAGTGAAACACCGTTCTTTTTAAATACATACTGAACGAATCCGCTGCAGTCAAACCCGCTTGGAGTAGAACCACCCCAAACATAAGGAACACCGAGATAATTCATAGCAGTGTTTATTATTGAAGAGCCTGACGCGCTTCCGCTTGAACTGAATGAAGGAGCTGAAGCTCTTGTCGTTGTGCTTGTCTTCGCCTGAGCTGCGGCTTTTTCTTCTGCTTCTTTCTGAGCCTGCTGTCTTGCTAACGCTTCCTGTTCAGCCTTTTCTTCCTCAGCAACTCTGATTATTTCGCTGTGGACTTCGTCCTTTTCAACCCATTCTCCGGTCGTTTCAAGACCTGTATTTATAACGTAGCCTTCCTTATAATCATCGCCGTAAAGAACCTTTATATAATCTCCGTCAGCGCCTGTTATAATAACGTTAGTATTTTCATCTATTGTATCGACTCTATCCGAATCCTGACTTGCAGCCGCGCGTACAGAAACACCTGTTTCAGATGTTACATTACCCTTCTTGTAGTGATCTTCCTGTAAAGCCGCGTCATCAGCGATAGCCTTATCTATTGTTACAAATTCTTTTCTTACATATCCGGCAGCGCCTGTGGTAGCTGAAGCTACCTTGTACCAGTCATCTGTGCTTTCAAGGATCTGAACCTGTTCAGCGCCGCTTATATTGCCTATAGCTTCCGATTCGTCATTTGGTGTTGACAAGAGTACTGTGCTTCCTGTTACCTTTGCGTATGCCGAAACAGGATTGCTCTTTTCTTCTATTTCTTCAGCAGTCGGAGCCTCTGTAGCTACAGGCTCTGCTGTCTGGATCGTTTCCGTTGTAATATCAGTATTTTCTTCTGATGTTTCTGTAATATCTGTATTTGTATCAGCAGCTGTGACATCATTTACTGTCTGCTGTTCTTCACTTTCGCTAAGTTCGATAGAAATATTCTGTGTCTGATTTGAAGTGCCGAGTCGCATATCGCGCGCAAGCTTATCCGCCGACATGCTTGATACCTGAAAAAAGCTAAGCGATCCTACCATTACTATAGCAGCTATTGCAATGATAGTGTGCTTTATGTTTCTCATTATTAAGACCTCCTAATTAATTACCTTTATCCTTACCGAGTTAAGTGTAGTAATCACTAATATTACTGTAAGATTACAAAACAAGAAGTTATTATTACGAAAATTGCAGTAATATTACTAAATCATTACAAAACTGATTATACACCAAATTTGGTCATTTGTCAACCTTTTTTTAAATAAAAAACGCGTTTTTGTAACTTAAATGCAATTATGATGACATAAAAGTGTAATAAACTGTAACATTTTTGTAATAAACAGGCGTTAAAATAGCGCTTAAACAGGTCTTTTATATGCTTTTATCGTCACAAAGAGGGTGTAATATTACACGATTCTGTAATATTTGTAACATTTCATGTTTATATTGTTATATTTCGGAGTATATGATATAATTATATTTGGTTTAGGATATTGATCGTTGGGGGGACTGTTTATATGTTTTTAACTCCTGTCTCAATGGCTGTGTCGGTGCTGCTGGGAATAATTGCGGCATTGAACATAAATCTGAATGCGCAGATAACAGCCATGTCGCTTATATTTGTATTATGGATCGTTGCGAGCATAATAAAACATGAGATAAATATTGCCATACCGGTGCTTATTATCGGATTTGCTGCCGGATCATTTGTGGCATCATGGACTGTAAGCGAGAGTAATAATACAGTTCTTACATATGTTGGCAGATATGTCACATTAGAAGGCGTTATATTATCGCAGGGAAGGGAAAGCAATACGAGCGATAATTATCAATATCCGTTAAGAGTTACAGCTATAGATAAAAATGGTGAAATATCAGAGGTGAATGAAACAGTACTGCTCACTTCACCGGTAAAGATCAACTGCGGAAAAAGCATTTCGGCAAAAGGGATAATAAAGGATCTTCCGGGGATAATGAATGAGAATGGAATGGATCTTGAAAAATATTATAGATCGCAGGATATTTTTACGAGAATTTATACTGAGGATATATCAGAAATCGATGATATAAAAATATTTTCGCTGAAACTGATACAAGGCAAGTTATCAGAGAAGATAGATAATATCATTTATAAATATTATACGGGTGATACTGCGGCCGTATTGTCCGCGATATTAACAGGCAATACTCATCATTTTTCTGAGGAGTATGATAAGCTGCTTGACGCTACGGCTTTCAAGCGTGTGTTTCATCCGGCATATATCCATATAATGATAGTGACTTTTCTTATATCACTGCTGTCCGCCCGTGTCCATGTCAGGATAAGAAATATACTGACTGTTCTTATTCTTGTAGCTATGGCAGTTCTGAGCTGCGGCAGTATAGGATTTGTAAGATGTTCTCTTACAGGCGCGTGCGCTATATTATATAAGATGAAAAACGGCACAGTACATACAGTTGACGTAATAGCGTGGGTGGCATTAGGATTTATGCTGTCGTCTCCGCTTATAATATATAATGCCGGCTTTGTGATGTCGGTGACGGCGGGCGTGATAATATCATCGTTTATGCCGCTTGTCAAAAAACATTTTAGATTTCTTCCTAAATTGATAAGGCGTACAGCAGCTGTTATGACTGTATGCACAATAATACAGCTTCCGCTCACAGCCTATTATTTTGACGGTATATGTCCGTATTCTGTACTGTTTCCGTTTGTGATGGTGCCGTTGGTGCTTGTAGTATTGATCACGGCTCCGGTCACTTTTGCCCTTTATGAGATATGCGGCAAGGCTCCTGTGATAGGCGCGTATCTTGAAGCGAGCATATGGGTAATGCTGAAAACACCCGGCTTTGTAAACGGTCTTCCTTTTTCTGAAATACTTATGCGCAAGCCTTCTAAAACTGAATTAGCTGCCTCAGCGGCGATAGTGTTCGCGTTATATTATTATATGAAGAAAAAGAAAAATAAGGCGGTGTATTTATTCGCGATAGGAGCGGGACTCGTTGTATCCTCAGTAATAGGATTTGTAAGAACTATAGGCACAGCCGATTTTACATTTGTGAATGTGGGACAGGGTGACGGTGCTGTGATAAATGTTCCGATGGGAGCGCGGATCCTTATCGACGGAGGCGGCGGAAACGCTTATTCTGAATATGATCCGGGTGAAAAGGTATTTGTACCTTATTTGATATCGAAGGGATATACAGATATAGACGCCGCTGTTTTATCTCATTTTCATAAAGATCATGCGGAAGGGATAATAGCGGCTGTCGAGATGCTCAATGTAAAGAATGTGTTCGCTCCGGCTCCGGATGAGAAGTGGACAGACGAAATGTATGAGTATAAGGCTGAATTGGAAAGCGCGGCAAGCGTCAGCGGAACAGAGATACATTATGTGTCGGAGAATACGAGGTTAGTGTTTGACTGCGGTATAGTTCTCGATATGTATGTTCCTAATGATATTGTGCGGATAAGTAACGATGATAATGATATGTCCCTGCTTATAAAGGCTAAATACTATAATACGTCGGCGATATACAGCGGTGACATAAGCAGCCTTGCGGAAAAGGGGTTTATCTCCGGCGGGATAGACGTCAAGGCGGACATAATGAAGGTGAGTCACCACGGTTCAGCCGGATCAAGCTGTGAGGAGTGGATAAGCGCGGTAGATCCCGAGTATGCTGTGATAAGCTGCGGAGAGGATAATCCTTACGGTCACCCATCAGACAAGGCTTTGGAAAGGTTGGAGGGTATACCTATAATTCGAACTGATATAAATGGCACGATAACATTTACAGCTGATAAAGACGGTATGATCGGTGTTCGTGTATTAAAATAGGAGAGGAATAATGGCTGCAAAGAAAAATGATATAGTAGTTCTTAAATCGGAGCTGAATGAAAACAAGCTTAGAAAGCTGTATGTTTTTTACGGCGATGAGGAATATATAAAGGAAATGTATATAAAACGGATAACAGACATGGTTCCGGACGCGGGACTTGAAGAGTTTAACAGGATACGCATAAACGGACAGGTCAGCTATTCAGAGTATGATGACGCGTTTGAGGGTATGCCGATGATGACAGACAAGCGGCTGCTTATAATACGCGACAGCAATATATTTACAACGCGCCGGAGCGGAAGCATAGTTCCGCCTGATGACGCGCAAAAAAAATTCTGGCTTGAAAAATTTTCAAGACTGTCTGATGACACGGTGGTGATATTCTGTGAAAAGAATGTTGATGCGAGAAGCGCTTTATTTAAAGCGGCGGGGAAAGCCGGATTTAATGTAAAATGCGAATATCTGTCAGAGAGCGATCTAAAGGCGTGGGTGATAAAAAAAGCGAGAAAAGCGGGTAAAAAGATAAATGACGATACTGCGAGATATCTTATATCCGTTGTAGATCCGGGATTAAGCATATTGGAAAGCGAGCTTGACAAGCTTTTGAACTACTGCGGAGATACTGTCACAGTGAGCGATGTGGACAGAGTCGTGTCAAAGGCGCTTCAGGTGCAGGTGTTTGAGATAACAGACGGCATACTGGAGGGGAACGTGAAAAAGGTTTTTAAAACTATGGAGATGCTCCGCACACAGAAACAAAGCGCGTTTGGATTGCTATATCTTATATATTCAAATGTTGAGAAAATGCTCCATATAAGACTGGCGAATGCTGCAAACCGCAATGAGGCTGCCGAGGTGCTTGGCGTTACAGCATGGCTTGCGCAGAAATATCTTAACGGCGCGCGCGGCTTTTCTCTTGAAACGCTTTACCATATGGTCACGCGAGTTCCGGAGATAGATTATGAGATAAAAAGCGGACTGGTAGGAGAATGGCAGGCTCTTGAGCAGTATATATTTGAAGCTTTGGAAAAGAGAGGCAAGAAAGTTTGAATAAAAACCGCCCATCTCGCACGGGAGCGCTCACTCGCGTACACAAAGTACAGCCTCGTTCACGCTCTCGCACGATCTGAACGGTTTTAATTCAAACTTGGTTTTGTGAAAGGAATTA
>CALXSW010000160.1 GCA_944391255.1 uncultured Clostridia bacterium
AAAATATATCTTATAGCCAAAAGAAAAAAATCGGACGTTATAGACGAAAAATTTTATCTTTTAGAGGATGAATAGGTTTCTGATACAAAAACAGGGGGTTTTTGCAGCGAAAATCCCCCAAAGAAAAGTAAAGAAAAGAAAAGTAAAGTAAATCAAATAAAAGAAAACAAAAGTAAATTGCCTCTTCTTTATCAAATAAAGGAAGAGGCGGCGGATGAAAACCGCCAATGTGAAGGCGATGACGAAGAAAAAATTATTTATGTTATTAATGAATTTAAAAATAATATATCAGAAACAACTCCGGTTATAGAGAATGAGATAAAAAAGTGGGTATCGTTGACAGACAGCGATTTTGTGGTAAACGGTATATGTAAATCGGCAAAAAGAGGGGCAAAGACATGGCAGTATGTTGAAACACTGTTAAAAAACGAGTATGAAAATATAGCAAGATACAAAGCAGTGCAGACTGTTGAAATAGACAGCGAGCTTGGTTTTTAGGAGGTGCGGATCATGGGAAGATATTATGTGAACGATATAGCGCACTGCACGGAGTGTAAAGCGCCGCTTGAAATAAAGAAAATGTTTCTGGGAAAAATGAGAAATCTGCCTGTAATGTGCGAATGTCAGAAAAAGGAATATGAGGAATTTGAGGAGAGAAAAAGAAAAAGACAAAATGAGGAATATATATCATCTATAAAAAGTATAGGCATACCGGACGAGGAATACAGAAAATGGCGTTTTTCGTCAGATGATATGAGGCTTTCAAAGATAAGTAATGTATGCAGAAAATATTGCAAAAACTGGGATAAAGTGTATAAGGATAATCACGGTATTATAATGTACGGAGATGTAGGGACAGGAAAAACGTTTTATGCCGCGTGTATAGTAAACGAGCTTGCAGAGATGGGAATAAATGTGCTTATGACAAATATACCTGTTCTAATTTCAAAAATGGGCAGTAACTTTGAAAGTGAAAAGGAGTTGGTGCTGAAAAAAATATCAAGTGTGCCACTTCTTGTACTCGATGATTTCGGAGTTGAGAGAGCGTCGGATTATACGATAGAAAAGACGTATGAAATTATAGACACAAGATACAGAAGCGGAAAACCTGTTATTATAACGACAAATCAGGACGCGGAGAGCTGGTTCAAATGCCGGGACATAAAAATGAAACGGATATACAGCAGGATAAGAGAGATGTGCAGCATAGTCCTTTCCGGATTTACCGGCAGCGAGAGAAGGTATGAAAATTACATAAAAAAACGCGATGACATAAGAGAAATAATGCGCGAGAATAAATAATAGATAAATAAAAAATATTTTTGAGAATGGATTATTGTATTTAATATAACGATATGGTATAACCCGAGTTTGACACTTAAAAAGAGAAAAAACAGCCTGTATATAGCACAGTGGTGCCGTTTACAGGCTGTTGAGAGGGTATGCGGAATAAATTTTTCCGCATACCATTTAAATTTATTGGTTCTCAATTATTATCTTGCGCTGAATTTTTGATAAGCACGCAATTTGACACTGCATATTTTCAATATTTTCTTTATGAATGGATTGAATATCAAGCGGCATATTATCATCACGAACAGCTTCTAAAAAATCATCAATGTCTACAATTTTCACCTTTGATTTATAGCGATAATAATTAGCAAGTGTATTTCTTACAACTGTCCATACAAAACTGTTGATATTGACAATATATTCCTCCTTACTGCTCGGAAATCTTAAAATCTATAGCTGTAATATATGCCGTACCGCTTAATAACTCGTATGAAATATTATACAAGCCTCTCACTATTTCGTTATTTGTTTCTTCAAAAAGAATATCATCAGAAGATTTATATTTCAATTGAGCTATTTCATTTCCGTCTAACTAAAGCATCATGTGATATTTGGCCAGAGACTGTTACACAGTATAGCCGTCGTCGTTATCAAATGATGTATTATTAATCAGCATTCCGTGCGGATCAACAAATCTGAACCAGTCTATATATGTAACATCTCCTGGATATGCAAATAGTGATACATCCTGTATACCTGTATATACTTTATCAAGCTTAAAACGGTACACTGTGTATTCACCGTTCTTGTAACTGGGCAGGCTTCCCCAGTCTGGATACTGTTCCTTTGCATCACCTGAGTTTAGATCACCTATTGTAACAGCAATATTTCCCGAATCATCTGTTCTCTTCATACATATCTCCAACAGATCCGAACCTTGCTCTCCTAAATCAATACCTTTATAGTATACAGCTGAATTATCAACAATATTGAGAGTACGATGAACTTCTCCGTTTGAATCAGTATATTCCTCTACTGTGGGAACATGTTCTGCGCAGGTGTAATAATCAAAATTTTCACCTTCAATTCTTTCATATGCGTTATATGGATCTGTTTCGGATCCAGTGAAACAAAAGCTTTTAATAGACAGTCTTGAACCTTGGACTTTATTTCTGAATGTTATGTTATGAGTCCCTGTTATTCCATGAAGTGAATATACATGTCTTGAATAAATAGCGCTTTCGTTCGCCGGAATAACTATTGTATTGATGAGCTCGTCATCAATATATATTTCAAGAAACGCCTCCGAACCGGTATTATAGCAGTTCAAAATAAGATTTCTTGAATAATCAGTACCAAATTCAACATCTTTGTATACTAAGGTGTCATCAGAACGATAAATTCCTGTTATAACTCCATTATCATAATCGATTGTATATGACTGATTATTGCTTGACGGGTCAAGCTTTATCGCGCTTATATTCGAATACGCATCGTTTATGAGCGATGGATCATCAGAAAATGAGGATTCATTTATTAGTGTATAAGTTGACAGCAATTGGGGATTCTTCCAACCGTTTGTGAAAGTGCCGTATATTCTGAAGGTACCTGGCTTGAGTCCGGTAACTGTAATAATTTTTTTCTCTTCATCTACTGTTATACCGGCATTATTTACACGTACATAACCGTTAGTTCCTATTACACTGAAATTGAGAGTACCATCAGTATTTGTATTTTCAGGAAGCAGTCTGTAATTGAATACAGCAGCAGGGTTATCCTTAGTAAGAGTTGTATTACTGCCATTTTTCGGCGTTATTTCAAGCTTTCTCGCATATATAGTTGAACCTATCGGTATACTCATATCAAGTGTGCTGTCAGCCCTTTCATAGGTGCTTGTGACAGGATTATTTGTAACAGCATCTATCGGGGATGCGCTGATTGTTATTGTTTCAGACTTCATATTTATGCCTGATACTGTTATATGTATATCGCCAACCTCTCCGTTTGAACGAATATACGCGACAGCCTTACCGTTAAAAAGCCTGCGTGTCTGACTCTGATATGTGTCATAGTCAACACTGTTTCCGCTGTCTGTTGAAACAAGCTCAGCCGCACCGCTCACCTCGACTCTAACTCTGTCGCTGTCAAATGAAACAATATTTCCATCGGCATCACAGGCATTTATTTCAACAAATGTCATATCCATACCGTCAGCAGCAATTTTATTCCTGTCAGCCCTAAGCCTTAGCTGTGATGCGTCATCAGGGGTAGAAAGACATGTATATGCCTTATGTCCATCAGGATATGACGCTACAGCATAAATTGTTCCGGGATGATATACCATATCAAATTCAAAATGGAGCTTATCCTTATAGGAAGGTTTATTGCTTGTGCTCCATTTTTCGTTATAACTGTTATTCCATTTAATTGTATCAGTAAGATGCTGTGGCTCATAACTGCTTCCAAATTTAGGAATAGAGTACAAATCTACAACCTCAGCATCAGAATAAACATACACTGTTATCCTGTCACCGTTGTTTTTATCCCATGAGGGGAAAATGTGGACAGTATGCTCCTTTTTGTCCCATGCACTTTTGTAGAAATAATATGCATCCTTTGGTAATCCAGCTGTATCTATAATACCAAAATATGAATTTTTTGTATCATATGGCGTAGGCTCTCCTATATAATCAAAACCGGACCATATGAACTGACCTGCATACCAGTCACGGTTTGTATCAAACTTATATAGATCCTCTGCGGATATAAAGTATGCTGGACCTGCATTTCCAAGGCTTGAAACCTGTTGATCATCATGTGCATATACATAAAATCCTTCATGATAAACACCTCTTGATCGTGTTTCCGAGGAACTTTCCGTACTCACAAATTTTCTACACGGATATAGTTCATGAGTCTTTTCCATATAATATTCCCGGTAATTTTGTCCCATGACTCCGTAATCACCAAAATTGTCATACATGTATTGGCAAAGCTTATTCGATATTTTCTGTGAAAAATCTGTAGTCCACTGCATTTGCGCGAGCGTTACATACCGTTTTCCTTTTGCATCCTCCTCATGTATCCAGTTGAGCATATTTTCTATTTTATACCATGATTCATCCATGCTGCCCCATACTGTCTGCAATATCTCGTTTCCGATACTCCACATGAACACACAAGGAGCATTTCTGTCTCTTCTTATCATTGAGCGTATATCGCTTTCATAACTATTAAGAAATAAACTCTGACCTCCAAGACTGTATTTTCCGTCCTTTGTATCATCCCAAGCGTCAAAAACTTCTTCAAGCACAAGCATTCCAAGACGATTACAAATGGTGATCAGCTCAGGAGTGCATATATTATGTGCAGTACGTATCGCGTTAACGCCCATTTTCTTTAGTATCACTACCTGACGCTCAAGAGCTGCGGCATTGTTGGCAGAGCCGAGAGAACCAAGATTTTCATGCTGACATACGCCCTGAAGCTTTATGTGTTCACCGTTTAAATATACTCCTGTTTCCGGATCCCACTGAATATCTCTTATACCAAATTCGGAAATATATGTATCAGTCACATTTCCGTTCACTATAACCTCGGTATGAAGACTGTAAAGAGCACCATTCTCGTCCCATGAAAGTCCCCACAATACGGGATTGTTGATTGTGAAACAAGCTGATAGCTTAGCAGTATCACCGGGAGATATCACCGCGCTTATATCATCTATCTTAAGTCCATCTAAAATCTGTCCATTATTATACAGCCTATGATGGATGGTTACCTCTGCTTCTTCTTCAGTATCGTTTATAACTTCCGTTTTTGCATTGACTACGGCGCTGTAATAATCTTTACTCAGATCATAGCTAACATACGTTCCGTTAAGAGGTATATAAACATTATCAGAAACTGTTATCCACACGTTTCTGTTTATACCTCCGCCTGTATACCATCGTGAACTGCTATGGAAATCTTTGCATGACACCGCAATTATATTCGGCGTATCACCAAAATTCAAATAGCTTGACAGATCTACTTCAAATGTTTTGTATCCATAATAATGAGTTCCGCTATATGCTGAGTTTTCCTCACCAAACTCAGGAAGCGCCTGCCCGTTGATATATACTTTTGAATCCTGATATATGCCATCAAAACGAATGCTTATATGCTTTCCGCAAAGCTCTTCCGGCAAAGTGAAGCTTTTCCGGTACCAGCCCATAAGATCCTTAAGCATTGTATAACGCGACCTCATATTTCCACTTTGTTCAATCTGAAAATCATGGGGAAGCCGCACCTTCTGCCAGCTGCTGTCATCCTCATTCACAGATGAAAAATCAGATTCTTTATCTGATGTCTTATAAAACCGCCAGCCATCGTTAAACAGTGCCGATCTGCTGCCTCCGATGACACTATCTCTTATGACAGTTTCAATACCGTCTGATTCAAATATTGAAGTATAAGAGGTATCTATGTCATTTGAAATATATGTTCCCATATCACCAATATCTGTCATTATATACTCCTCCTCTTTTTTTGTGTGCGGCAGACACAATCAACCATATCTGTTGTTGGCGTTAAACGATACAAGTAATGCTGTAACAGACAGGACTTGCTTTATTTTGTTTTCCATAAATCTTTATTTTAGTTATGATTTTTGAATATTAATTGATACTCAAATTAATTAAAATCATTATATATGATATTGTAAAATAGTTCTTATTATATGTCTATTGTTAAAATAACAAAAACTATAAGACAAATATATTGTTCTTTTGTTTAATCTGTGAGTATTAAGCAATGTTATCAATCGTATATATTTTTGAAAGTTTTTTATGACAAACACTGACGACAGATTGTGAAAATCATGCAATAAAAATTTAAATTACAGAATATTAGTTACTGGCTTAATTACATATGTTATATTCATCAAATGATAGTTTTAATTTGTCAGACAGTCTGATAAGATCCGTTTTGTATCAAGAAGATTTTTTATTTTCTTTTATGTATGCGTATATCGGGTAATTGAGGATACATACTATAAGTCCTGCTATGCCCGTGATAATTCCAACTACCATGTCAGTGCTGTTGGAATTTTCTACCATTACTTTACTCATTCCAAAGCCCATAATCAGCGCGCCTGCTACACCTGCGATCCAAGTGACAACTATCGCTGCATTTACACGATCCTTTTTCTTTTTTGGATGGTATTTCCTATAAATGGGAATAATCGAAAGAAGTATTATCAGCCCTATAATTCCAATAAATATACCATATTTAAGCATATTGTATTCCGGAATTAATACCATACACATACTTATGGCAAAAATCAATCCTCCTATTGTTCCTAAAATAATTTCGATCAATGTTTCTTTTTTCATATCTGTTTTTGACTCCTCTCTTTTTCTTCTTCTTTGAGTCTTTTTTTTGCGTCTTCAACGGTTTCTCCATCTTTCATAAGATATCTTTCAACAAACAAATCCTCAATTTTAGTATAGCTTGAAACGACTTTATCATTGATCGCTTTGAAACCATCAGTTACGCCCTTTTCAATAGCTTTATATCCTTTTACAACTTCATCTGAAATTTTCTTTGACAAAAAAATCACCTCTTTCTTTAATACAACACTTGTTTGTTTTATCTATTTATAGTATAATGTATCTATAAATAAAAAACAATCATCAATATCAATACATCTGTTGGAATAATGAGGAATTTTATGAATACACCCAATAATAAACGGCGTAAGGAGTCACAGGAGAGAATTGAAAAGATTTTTGTGGAGCTTATCCAGAAAAAAGAAATAAATAAAATTTCTGTTACGGATATATGCAAGAAAGCGAAAGTAAATCGTTCAACTTTTTACGCAAACTATATAGATATATATGATTTGGCGGATAAAATAAAGGAAAAGCTGTCACGGGATATAATTAATCTTTATGGTGACAGATTACATAGCGAAAGCGACAATATTTCTTTTGAACGGCTTTTAACACATATCAAAGATAACCGTCTGTTCTATAAAACATATTTCAAATTAGCCTCTGACGAGGATATAGTGAATTTCGGATACGATAAAAACTCGGCAAAAAAGTATTACGGAAATGATGAGTTCTTAGATTATCATATCGCTTTCTTCGCGGCAGGATTCAATGCGATTATTAACAAATGGCTGTCTAATGATTGCAAAGAACCGGTGGAAATCATACAGAAAATACTGGTTGACGAATATAATAAATAGACTTATGTGATAAATTAGGATGTCATGCTGTCGGGAAAAAAAACAGTATTTTTTATATACATGATATGTTATCAATTAAGAGATTACTGTCTATGTATCGCGGTGACGTCTTATACAAGAATAGTTTTCTGACATCATGACGTCCTCTGTATCGCATAAAAAACGGTAACTATTCAGATAGCCTTTTTTTATAATTCTCGCCCCATGTTTTCATGGAATCAAGTATTGGACGCATTGTTTCGCCTAATTCTGATAATGCGTATTCTACTCTTGGAGGAACTTCGGGATAAACGGTTCTTGTTATAATTCCGTCTGCCTCCATTGCCCGCAGGAGATTGAAAAGCAATCCATCTGTATTAACGGCGATATAGGCGATATACTGTTAAAACTGTCAGTATAGGCTGATTAAATACAATATAGATCTGCAATATGATAATACACCTATTTTTAAAGTTTTTTCATTTTTTTGACTTAACTTACTGTATTTATATGAATGTATCCTGTTTCGACCGGTAGTACAATTTGTGTTTTAGTTTTATGGAGGAATGTTATGCACGATATATGGAATCCTTGGCATGGCTGCATAAAATGCAGCGAGGGTTGCCTGAATTGTTATATGTATTTTCTTGACCGTGTTCACAACAAAAACGGCGCTGATATTTACCGTACAAGAACAGGGTTTGACTATCCTTTGCAAAAATATAAAAACGGTGAATATAAAATAAAAAGCGGTGAGCTTATACGCGTATGTATGACCTCGGATTTCTTTTTAGAAGAAGCCGACAAGTGGCGTGATGAAGCGTGGGATATTATGAAAAAAAGAAGTGATGTAAAATTCTTTCTTCTGACAAAGCGTCCGGAACGCGTTAAAAACTGTCTGCCATATGATTGGGGGAGCGGTTGGGAAAATATATTTTTTAATGTTACCTGTGAAAATCAGAAACGCGCCGATGAGCGTATACCATTATTATTGGATTTACCGTTTAAGCATAAAGGAATTATGTGCGCACCGTTTATAGGCGAGGTGTACATAGAAAGGTATTTGAAAACAGGACAGATTGAACAGGTTATTTGCGGAGGAGAAAACTATGACGGCTCACGTCCCTGTAATTTTGAATGGGTAAAATCTTTGAGAAATGAATGTAAAAGGTACAATGTAACCTTTTGTTTTATTGAAACCGGAACGAACTTTATAAAAGACGGAAAGAAATATAATATTCCCAAAAAAATTATACAAAGTGAAATGGCTTTTAAGTCGGGAGTGAGTTTTGCCGGAAAACCTATTGAATTTAAGCTGACAGATAGTTTTGGTATAGATATTCCACAGGAAGAACTATATGCCCCTCATTACAGGAAGAATTGTATGAAATGTGGAAGCAGGCTGATTTGTAATGGGTGCAGCGATTGCGGAAAATGCAGGTGATATTATGAATAAATCAGAATTAGTAAACAAATTAAACGGCTTTTTACTTGACGAAATGCCGCAGTATAAAATACAGGCGGAGTTATTTGAAAAAGATTATACATCACAAAGACGATTACTTAGAAGTCTTATGAATGTAAGACCTCCGATAAGAACAAGCGAGAAATTTTTGAATTTGCAAGATGAGCTACTGAGAGTGGAAACCGCAGAAAAAGGAATTGTTGACGTCAGTGAATTAAACGGCAGAATCGTATTGTGGCAGGGTGATATAACACGTCTGAATGCAGACGCTATTGTAAACGCGGCTAATAACAAGCTGCTCGGCTGTTTTTATCCTTGTCACGGCTGCATTGACAATGCAATACATTCGGCGGCAGGAATACAATTACGGCTTGAATGTGCGGAAATAATGAGTAAGCAAGATTATGACGAGCCGGTAGGAACAGCAAAAATCACAAAATCGTATAATCTGCCTTGCAGGTATGTTATACATACCGTAGGACCGATTGTTCAAGGAAAATTGACGGACAGGCATTGCAGACAGCTTGCAGAGTGTTATAAATCCTGTCTTTTGCTTGCGGCTGAAAATAATTTAAAAAGCATAGCCTTTTGTTGTATTTCAACAGGAGAATTCCATTTCCCAAATGAAAAGGCTGCGGAAATCGCAATCAGTGAAACAATAGAATTTCTTGAAAATGATAACCGTATAGAAAAGGTTGTGTTTAATGTATTTAAGGACAAGGATTATAAGATTTATAAAAAATTATTGTGAATAATATCCGGTCTATCCACTTAATATATATCTGGTGAGATGGATATTTTATAATCCGCCTGTAATTTCGGAAACCGTTTACGTATTTGACGTGTAATTTTTTTTCAAAAAATAAGAAATTAGGTATTGACAAATTGTATAAATGATAGTATAATCATTTTAATAAGTTAATATAATAAACCGTTGAGAAAGAGTAAGTAGGTTTTGTCACTTTTCTACGAGAGAGCCGCAGATGGTGTGATTGCGGCAGAAAATATAAAATTGAATGGACTTTCGAGGGCAATCAGAAAGAAAGCTTTGCTTTTGATTATGTGCGACGTGGTGATATACGTTAGTTATCAGGGATATGATGGTATCCTGTAAAGTGCGCGGATTATATAGTATCCGTGAATCAAGGTGGCACCGCGAGTTATATACTCGTCCTTGACAAATTTATTTGTCGAGGACGGGTATTTTTTGTTTCTATCAAAAAGCTTAGTCTTTCGGCAGAAAGGAGCGGTTTATGAACAGACCATCACTTAATGAGGTAAAGAGCTTTGCGAATGAGGGGTATTGCACGATACCTGTCAGCTGCGAGATCTATTCAGATTTTACAACACCTATAGAGGTGCTTAAAAAGCTCAAGTATGTGAGCAGCCACTGCTATCTGCTTGAATCGGCGGAGCAGGATCAGAAATGGGGACGATACACGTTCCTCGGGTATTCTCCGAAATCGGAGATCACATGTGTTGACGGAAAGCTTACTATAAAATCAGGCAGCACTGTCGAGATAGAAACTGATGATCCGGCGAAAGAGATTAGAAAGATAATAGAGGAAAACAGAAGTCCTAAAATACCATATCTGCCGAGCTTTACGGGCGGTCTTGTTGGATATTTTTCATATGACTATATAAAATATGCCGAAAAGTCGCTAAAGCTTGACGCGGAGGATAACGAGGGATTTAAAGATCTTGACCTTATGCTTTTTGATAAGGTAATAGCGTTTGACCACTATAAGCAGAAAATAATTCTTATAGTAAATATAAAGACTGATGATATAGAATGCGAATACCACAGAGCCGAGGCGGAGCTTGAGGCGATGAAAGCGCTTATAAAGACAGGCGGAGCCGTGACGGAAACATCAGGCAGAATGACGTCAGATATAAAATATCTTTTCGATAAGGAAAAATA
>CALXSW010000161.1 GCA_944391255.1 uncultured Clostridia bacterium
TTTGCACGCTGAACAAAATGAGGAGTGCCGCGCACTCCTCTTTTTATTAGATTTCTTTATAAAGACTTCTCAACAATTCTATCTCTTTTGCATATCCGTCAAGCTCGTTCGGCGTTTCAAGATAAAACGGCAGCTCTCTTAAACTCTTATGGTTTATTATCCGCTCAAATGCCTCTGTGCCGAGCGATCCGTCGCCTATCTTTTCATGTCTGTCCTTATGCGAGCCGAACGGGTTCTTGCTGTCGTTTATATGAACAGCTTTTAATCTGTCAAGTCCTATCACCTTGTCAAATTCCTCAAGCACGCCGTCAAGATCATTCACAACGTCATATCCGCCGTCGTATATATGGCAGGTGTCAAGACATACACCGAGCTTTTCGTTTTGCTCCACTCTGTCTATTATCTCTCGTATCTCCTCAAAGCTTCTGCCTATCTCGCTTCCTTTTCCCGCCATTGTTTCAAGCAGGATCGTAGTCGTCATTTCCGGATATATCACCTTGTTCAAAGCCTCCGAGATAAATCCTATTCCGACCTCCACTCCCTGCTTTACATGCGAGCCGGGATGGAAATTATACAGCTGGTTCGGAGTATATTCCATTCTCTTTATATCGTCGATCATCGTATTCAAAGCAAATTCGCGTATAGACTCGTCTGCCGAGCATAGATTCAACGTATACGGCGCGTGAGCGAGTATCTTTTTTATACCGTGTTCTGCCGCGAATTCATGGAACGCGGCGATATCCTTTTCATTTATAGCCTTAGCGCTGCCGCCGCGCGGATTGCGCGTAAAGAACTGAAATGTATTCGCATTTATTTTAACAGCCGTCTTAGCCATATCAAGATAGCCTTTTGACGCTGAAAGATGACATCCTATAGTAAGCATTCTTTTGTCTTCCTTTCCGTAATATTTGATTTCAGTATATCATAATTCAGCATATATTTCAATATAAAAATATCAGCATTATATCTGTCAGCACATATTGTATATGTATAATATTAAAATGCAAACAAATAGTATGTATATACGCTTTATTTGTTTGTGGATTATGGTTTTCGTGTCATGTAAAATAAGCTTGAGGTGATATTCTCATGAAAAGTAAAAATTATGATATATGGCTGAAAATAGGTCTTAATATACTCCATTACAGAAAAGAACAGGGGCTCACACAGGAGCAGCTCGCTGAAAAATGCAATATCAGCAGAACATATATGCAAAAAATCGAAACAGCCTCATCATCATGCTCGCTTGATACGCTTATCGATATTTCACGATCGCTGAACATTCCGTTAAAAAAAATATTTGAATTCAAAGATTAGATCATACCTTTTTGGCATAAAATTTATTTCTTTTCGGTAACAAAGGTATTGAAATATATTGAAAAATGTGATACAATACCACATGTAATATTATTTTGGAGGAAAAAAAGATGACTAAAAAGATTTTAGCAATCGCACTTACAGCTGCGCTCTCATGCACAGCGCTTTTGGCTGGCTGCGGCGGCGACACTGAAAACACTGCGGAAACAAACTCAACAACAGGAGGCGCAACTCTCACAATGGCTACAAACGCCGAGTTCCCGCCATATGAATACATGGAAAGCAACGAGGTCGTTGGTATTGACGTTGACATCGCTCAGGCTATCTGCGATAAGCTTGGCATGACTCTCGCAATAGACAATATCGCGTTCGATTCTATTATTCCGGCTGTTCAGTCAGGAAAGGCTGACGTTGGTATCGCTGGTATGACTGTTACAGAGGACAGACTCCAGAGCATCGACTTCACAGATCCATATACAACAGCTACTCAGGTAATAATCGTAAATACTGAAGGCAGCACAGTTGCTTCAGTTGACGATCTTGCAGGCAAGACTATAGGCGTTCAGCTCGGAACAACAGGCGACATCTACGCTTCAGACGTTGAAGGCGCTACAGTTGAGCAGTACCAGAAGGGCGCTGACGCTGTACAGGCTCTTAAGCAGAACAAGATCGACTGCGTTATCATAGACAGCGAGCCTGCAAAGGCATTCGTTGCAGCTAACGAAGGTCTTACGATCCTTCCTGATCCATTTGAGGAAGAAGAATATGCTATCTGCATTTCAAAGGACAACTCAGAGCTTAAGGACAAGATCAACACTGCTTTGTCAGAGCTTAAGGCTGACGGCACTATCGATTCAATAGTTGCAAAATATATCGGTTCAGACGCTGAATGATCAGCATAACCTCAATGGGGCTATAGCAAAATGCACAGACCACATAAAGCGAAACGAACAAAGCAGATAAGCCTTTTTGTGGATCACTGCTGTTAATAGTTAAAGCAGAAATTTTCAAAAATGGAAGTTTCTGCTTTAAAATCGCTTTATGTTACGAACGAAACTCACCACTCGACGTACCAACGTACGCCTTCGGGCAGGGGGAGGCTTCGCCTCCCCTTCGTTTCGTCCGTTCTGCACTATTTTGCTAAAGCCTCATTTTTCATATAACGGAACAAGTGTATCATTTAGAGCAGATATATATATTCTGACCTCGATCCGCGCGTTCCTGACTGTTTTACAAAGGAGTTATCATAATGAAGAAGAAAAAATATACGGTATACATCGCCGCAATAGCTGTACTTCTTCTCGTCTTTGGCGCTATCGTGTATGCCTCGGGCGATGGTACCGCAGCAAGCGGCGGATTTTGGGAAGAATTCAAAGCTAAGCTCATTCTTAACTTTGTCAAAGAGGACAGATGGAAATACCTGACAACAGGTCTTATGAACACGATCATTATCAGCTTTTTCGCGCTTATAATCGGTCTTTTCCTCGGATTCATAATCGCGATACTGCGAAGCACATTCGATATGATGCCGAAAAAGAACCTGTTCTGCCGCGTTATAGACTGGATACTTAAAGCGTACCTTACTGTTATCCGCGGCACACCGTCGCTTATCCAGCTGCTTATAATGTACTATGTAATATTCACAATGCCTAATATAAGCAAGGTATTCGTAGCGGTGCTCTCGTTCGGTCTGAACTCATCGGCGTACATTGCCGAAATCGTTCGTTCCGGTATCACATCTGTTGACAGCGGTCAGTTTGAGGCGGGCAGAAGCCTTGGTTTTACACACGCTCAGACAATGATATACTTCATTCTGCCACAGGCGTTCAAGAATATACTTCCGGCTCTCGGAAACGAATTTATCGTTCTTGTAAAGGAAACATCAATTGCCGGCTATATCGGTATAAACGAGCTTACCCGAGGCGGTGACTTTATTAGAAGCCGCACATATGAGGCATTTCTGCCGCTCATAGCCGTGGCTATAGTTTATCTCATTATCGTAATGCTTCTCACAAAGCTTGTGGATAAGATGGAAAGGAGACTTAAGACAGATGAAAGAAACTGATGCAATGATAAAAGTAGTTGATCTGCATAAGTCGTTCGGAGAAAATGTCGTTCTCAACGGAGTTGATATTGAGATACATAAGGGTGAGGTGCTCGTTATAATAGGTCCGTCAGGCTGCGGAAAATCGACATTTTTAAGATGTCTTAATATGCTTGAAACACCTACATCGGGAAATATTTATCTTGACGGCGTAGACGTGACAGATCCATCTGTCAATATAAATCATCAAAGACAGAAAATGATGATGGTTTTCCAGCACTTCAATCTTTTCCCGCATATGACGATACTTGACAATCTGACTATAGCGCCTATAAAGCTCAAAAAGGTGCCGAAGGAAGAAGCTGAGAAGAAAGCCATGGACATACTGACGAGAGTCGGTCTTGGCGACAGAGCGTCATCATATCCGTCACAGCTTTCCGGCGGTCAGAAACAGAGAGTGGCGATAGCGCGCGCTCTCGCTATGGATCCCGAGGTCATTCTGTTTGACGAGCCGACATCGGCGCTTGATCCGGAAATGGTAGGAGAAGTTCTTGAGGTTATGAAAGAGCTTGCAAGAAGCGGCATAACAATGCTTTGCGTAACGCACGAAATGGGCTTTGCGCGCGAGGTAGCGTCAAAGGTGATATTCTTTGACAACGGCGTCATCGCCGAACACGGCACTCCGCAGGAAGTATTTAACAACCCGAAAAATCCGCGATTAAAGGATTTTCTTTCAAAGATTTTGTAAAAAAAGGCAGCGTCTATGGGCTGCCTTTTTTTGTATATACAAGCTTTTCCGAATTCTGTATTGTGTTTCACAAAAACAATCCGCAAGCATACATTGCTGTTCTTATCGTTTATTACAAAAAACACAAATCATCACAGCTGCCGTTAAGCAGCACTATTTATTTAATTTTATCTCATAAAGAAATGACGAAACAAACGCCGCAATAGGTATTGTAAAAATAACACCCATGCTTCCCGAAATGCCGCGTATAATCTCAATACAAGTAGAGTATAGGTTCATTGTATACATCATAGGATAATTATACGCGTAAACAGTAACGATTGTGCTTATTGATGTGCCGGCAAACGCTAAAATAAGAGTGTTAGACATTGTCCCCATCATATCCCGGCCAACTTTCATTCCCGAAACAAATAATTCTTTTCCGCTCATTTGAGGATTTTTTCTGTGCAGCTCTTCAATAGCTGAAGGAACGGACATTCCCACATCCATGACAGCGCCTAATGAGGCTATTAATATACCGGCAAATAAAAGCTCGCCGACTTTTATATCAGTGCTTGACGCTATAAACATGAGTTCATCGATTTCAGATACATTATAGCCGTTAACATCAGTCAGCCTGCCGAAAATAAAAGCCAGCAGACCCGATATTATCACACCCGCTACGGTGGAAACAACAGCGGAAATAGTTTTCTCAGACATTCCGCCTATAAGCGGAACACAAACGGCCGTGGTAAGAGCGCATGAAATTACCGCGGCTAAAAAAGGTGATATT
>CALXSW010000162.1 GCA_944391255.1 uncultured Clostridia bacterium
TGAATTGAAATCAAGCAGACTAAATGATCCTAATTTAGATATAGATAATATTCTTAGGGACTGGCACAATTATGATATAGAATTAAAAAAGAAGATCTCAAGATCTGTGATAGATGTTATTATACTCGAAGGAAAAAGTATAAGTATAAATTTCTTTTAATATTGATTTTTACTTTTTTATGTGATATACTTTTTATATAGAATATACACGAGGAGGTATCGTTATGCTGACTATAGAACAAATTGTAAAAGCGGCAGCTGTGGTTGCAAAAGAATTTCCCATAACGAAAATACTGCTTTTTGGCTCATATGCCAGCGGAAAGAATACTCCTGAGAGTGACGTGGATCTGTTGGTTGAATTCACTACAGATGCTGTATCACTGCTTACATTGTCTGCATTAAAGCAGAGATTTGAAGAGTTGCTTGGCATACCTGTAGATGTTGTACACGCTCCTATACCAGAGGATTCTATTATTGAGCTTGACAAGGTGGTGCCGATTTATGCAGCGTAAAGATCATATTGTGCTATCAAAAGATGTGTAGTGAAATAGATATTGCACTCGAAATGATCGGAACAGATACTTTTGAAAGTTTTAATGAAAATGAAATGAAAAAAAGAGCTGTTTGTATGACAGTGATAAATATAGGTGAGCTTGTTAAAATCCTTTCAGCTGATTTTAGGTTATCAAATGATCATGTTCCATGGAAACTCATTGCGGGTTTTCGTGATATTGCCGCTCATAAATACGGTTCTTTACGTATGGAGGACGTATATGCTACAGTGACGAATGATTTTCCGACATTAAAGAAAAATGCAAATGAAATATTATTAAAAAATGAACAATAAAACTAAGCCTGTTCACCATGATTCAATGGTGTATAGGCTTTTTTCAACTCCAACCGTTTCCACCGGGTAGAGTTGCGCCTATAACAGCAGGGATAATAATAAAAGATACAATAAAAAATATTATTTCCGAATTGGAGGTGTAATTTATGGGGTTGGAAAATGTAAAAATAGGCATAGCAATGTGTGGTTCCTTTTGCACCTTCAGCAAGGTTATGCCGGTAATTGAAAGAATGGCGGAGGATGGCGCAGAGATCATACCGATAATGAGCGAAACGTCATATCAGACCGATACAAGATTTGGCGGAGCAGATTATTTCGCCGAAAGACTTGAAAAAATATCCGGAAGAGATGTTATAAAGACTATAAAGGAAGCAGAGCCTATTGGTCCTAAAAAAATGCTCGACATATTGATCGTAATGCCATGCACAGGAAACACGCTCGCAAAGCTTTCACATGGTGTATGCGATTCGTCAGTCACGTTGGCTGTAAAAGCGCATCTTAGAAATAACAGACCTGTAGTTATAGCTGTGTCTACTAATGACGGTCTTGGCACCGCAGCGGAAAATATAGGCAGACTGCTGAATAGAAAAAATATGTATTTTGTTCCTTTTGGACAGGACGACAGTTTGAATAAGCCTAATTCTCTTGTGGCTGATTTTGATAAAGCGCCTGAAACGGCTGAGCTTGCTCTAAAAGGCGAACAGATACAGCCAATTTTGCTGAAATGAATATTAAAACAAGAACCGGAGCCATTTTTATCACAGCTCCGGTCTTTTTACGTTAAATAAAATATTACAGTGACTTGAATTTCCACTTACCTGAATAATAGCGTATTATTGGTATAAGACATCCGCATCCCCATGAAAACGGAACAGCATACCATATGCCGGTAAGTCCCCATATGCGCACAAAAATATATGACGCTATAACTCTGACGCTTAATTCCACTATTCCGGCTACAACACATACGTTTACGTCACCAACACCTCGCAGTAAATTCTGATAGCTCTGCATGATGCCGGCTATTATATAGCCTATACCTATTATCGAAAGATATTCGGAACTTATGCGTATGGCTTCGGGATTTTCAGATTTACTTATCATAAGCTGCAATGCCTGTTCTTTAAATACCATTATAAGTATTGCGAGAGTAAGGCACACAGGGAGCATTACCCAAAGCGTCTGTTTAAGCGCGAGCGACAGACGGTCAAGCCTTCCGGCACCCATGTTCTGTCCGGCAAACACAGACAAAGACGCAGCCAGAGAACATACTACTTGAATAGTCAGAGAATCTATTTTGCTTGAAGCTGTATTAGCAGCAATAGCATCTGAACCGAACGAGTTAACAAGGCCTTGCACACACATACCGCCGAGCGCTATAAGACAGCTCTGCATAGCAGACGGCAGACCTATTCGTATGATCGATTTTATCATAGCTCTATCGGCGCGCCTTGGCAGATCATTTATATGTAAAGAAAATCTGTTTCTATTTAAATAAATAAGACAAAGAACAGCCGAAACTATCTGAGATATCACTGTTGCTATACCCGCTCCAATTACTCCCATACTAAATACAAGTATGAATACAAGATCAAGACCTATATTGAGAAGCGCCGAAACTATGAGCATATAAAGCGGTGTTTTAGAATCGCCAAGACTTCGCATTATTGCGGAACACACATTATAAGTCATCATCGGAGTGAGCCCTATAAAAATGACACGCATATAAGCCGCGGCGTCCGGCAGTATTTCATCAGGCACATTTAAAAGCCGCAAAAATGGTGTTGCAAATATAATTCCTACAGCAGTCAGAAATACTATAAGCACAGCAAGAACAGCCACCATAGATGATATCGCTTGTTTCATTCTTTCATATCTTTCTCCGCCAAAGCATTGAGCTATGATTATGCCCGCTCCGTTTGTGAGACCAAAAGCTACAGCGATCAGAAAAAAATTGATCGATGATGTAGCGCCTATAGACGCTAACGCATTGGCGTTTACATATCTTCCGACAATGGCGGAATCAGCGAAATTATACGCCTGCTGAAAAATATTTCCGATAAGCATCGGACCTGCAAATTTCAATATAAGATTGATCGGATCCCCGTCAAGCATACTTTTAGTTTTGACAGCCATAATTAATATTACCTCCCTCTCCGAAGTCAAAAAAAGAATCTATTTTATGTCCCTGTTATTAGATTTTTTTTTGAACAGGGGTATTTTACTCCCATTACCTATATTTGTCAATCCCAGAATTATGCACAAAAAAATGCATATTGAAGCTGTGTTTTATGTTGATTTGTCTGATCATGAGATGATTTATTTGAATGTAATAAGATATAACTGAAATCTTGACACATCATTCAATGAATGGTATAATATTTGGTAAAGG
>CALXSW010000163.1 GCA_944391255.1 uncultured Clostridia bacterium
TATCGCCTGATCACCTTGGATGCATATATCGTTGCCTTCGCCGCGGCCGATAAGATTTCTGTCAGAATGGATAGTGAAGCTTCTGCCTTTATTAAATCCGTTTATGCACACAAGCCAGCCTACAACAGGATCAAAGCCAAGTTCTCGTTCGGAAATTGATACGGTATCTCCGGATGTTCTGGTTGGTGATACATTGACTGGGCGAGTGCCTCCGCCCGCGTTCATCGGAATCGTGCCTTTAGATGTTTTTTGGTTATTTATATGTATCCTTTCACCAAGCGGAATTGTTTCGTCAACATGACCTATTGGTATAGTGCTTCCGCCTCCGCCTGTTTTCGGTGGATCAAATCCTAAAGCAATTGAATTACCTGAGTTTTCAGTGTTTTCACAATATGGGCAGTGATCCGTTTCGTTTTTATCATAATAATGGCCGTTAGGGCATTTTACGATCATTTGATTTTCCATAAAAAAACCTCCTTGAATATATTTATTTTATGGTTAAATTATAGCATACCCAATATTTTTTTTGTTCAAATTTTTTCCATATGCAGCGAAGTGGCTGTAGAGATGTAACATTTTCTTTATTTATTTCATATTATACAAAAAACAGCAGAGAGGTGGTTTATATGTGCGGTATATGCGGGTTTGTGAATTTCAGACGTAATTACATAAAAACCAAGCAGGAAGAATGTGTTTTAATAAACAGAATGAAAGAAAAGCTCTATAACCGAGGTCCTGACGAGGGCGGGATATGGGTCGGAGAACACGGTGTTTTCGGACACAGACGTCTTGCGGTGATCGATGTGGAGCGCGGAAAGCAGCCTATGAAAAAAACTATGCAGGGATATGATTTTATAACAGCTTATAACGGCGAGCTGTATAATACGAAAGAGCTGAGAAAAAAACTTGAGGATTTTGGATATGAGTTTGAAACTGATTCGGATACAGAGGTGCTTTTGTATTCGTATATCCATTATGGGGCGGATTGCGTAAAGCATTTTAACGGTATTTTCGCGTTTGCGATATATGACGCCATGCGGCAGTGTGTGATATTGTACCGCGACAGGTTCGGCGTAAAGCCGCTTTTCTATAGTGTTGCGGACGACACGATTGTTTTTGCGTCTGAAATAAAGGCGCTGTTTGAATATCCGGGTATCGAACCGAGAATAGACAGAGAAGGCTTATGCGAGCTGTTCGCTATGAGTCCGGCGAGAACGGCAGGTTTTGGAGTGTTTAAGGGCATACGGGAGGTTAAGCCGGGGCATCTTTTATATATAAGCCGAAGCGGGATATGCGACAAGAAATATTGGGAGCTTAAGAGCGGTGAGCATACCGACAGCTATGAGGAGACGATAGAAAAGGTAAGGGATATCACTACAGACGCTATTAAAAGACAGCTTGTATCTGATGTCCCTATAGCCACATTCCTTTCAGGCGGTCTTGACTCAAGCTTTATAACTGCCGTAGCTGCCAATGAATTTAAAAAAGACGGCAGAACCTTGTCAACATATTCATTTGATTATGAGGATAATGATAAGTACTTCAAGGCGAGCAGGTTCCAGCCGGACAGCGACAGCAAATGGGTGCCAAGAATGGTTGAGCATTTTAAAACGGATCATAATTATCTCGTATGCCCTAATGATGCGCTGACAGATTTGCTCGACGAGGCTGTAATGGCTAAGGATCTTCCGGGAATGGCTGACTGCGATTCATCACTTCTGTATTTCTGCCGCGAGGTGAAAAAGAAACATACAGTTGTATTATCGGGTGAATGTTCTGATGAAATATTCGGAGGATATCCATGGTTCCGCGATAAGAAAGCGTTTGAAACGCCGGCGTTCCCATGGTGTTATGATCTATCGATAAGAAACGCGGTACTGCATAGATCTGTAAGAGAAACTTTGAAGCTTGAGGAGTATTCAAAAATGAGATACGAGGAGAGCATAAGGGAAACACCGAGATACATATGCGACAGCCGCGAGGAGAGCCGCAGAAGAGAGATCGCATGGCTGAATATAAACTGGTTCATGACTAATCTTCTTGACAGAAAGGACAGAATGAGTATGGTGAGCGGACTTGAGGTCAGAGTGCCGTTCTGCGATCACAGACTTGTTGAATATGTCTGGAATATACCATGGGAAATGAAAAACAAGGATAATGTTTCAAAAAATGTTTTGCGCGAAGCCGCCAAGGGAATATTGCCGGAAGATGTGCGGCTTAGAAAAAAGAGCCCATACCCTAAAACGCATAATCCATTTTATGAGGCGGCTGTAAAAATGAGATTAAAGAGAATAATAGATGATCAGGATTCGCCTATACTTGCGCTCTGCGACAGGGAGAAGCTTATGAATATATTAGACGGCAGCTTTGACTATGGCAGACCATTCTTCGGTCAGCTTATGGCAGGACCGCAGTTTATAGGATATCTCGTTCAGGTAAACACGCTGCTTGATAAATATAATGTCAGAATAGTGTAAAAAACAAGGGCATTTTTGCCTTTGTTTTTTGTGTGTTAAAATGCATAGAAAAAATCATGTATTGTTTGTGCAACTGTTTGGATAACACAAATAAATCAACAAATTTCTCTTAAACACTTGAATTTATGCGGCAAAAATGATATAATAAAAAGAGATATTTATAATTTTTTACAGGAGGCGGAAATGGTTCGTAAGGTTTGGAAATTTCGTAATGACAGCGTGAAAAACAGCGCTGTCGAGCAGGCAGCAAAACAGAACAACGTTCCGCTTTTAGTTGCGAATTTATTGTTGAACAGGGATATAGACGCATCCGGATTTGAGGCGTTTATATCAAAATCAAAAAAGTATGTCCATAATCCTATGAAAATGATGGATATGGATAAAGCGGTCGAAAGGATAATACAGGCTTTAAAGGAAAAAGAGAAGATAGTTATTTACGGTGATTATGATGTGGACGGTATAACGTCTACCGCGCTGCTGTATGAATTTCTGAAGTCGCATGGAGCTGATGTCACATATTATATACCTGACCGAAAAGATGAGGGATATGGTATAAATATAATGGCTGTAAATAAGCTTATAAAGCAGGGGATGAATCTACTTGTGACTGTTGACTGCGGTATAACGGCGATAGGCGAGGTGGATTTTGCAAAGCTTCAGGGTATGGATGTCATAATAACTGACCATCA
>CALXSW010000164.1 GCA_944391255.1 uncultured Clostridia bacterium
CCCTATTTGAAACTCAATAAATTCTTTACTATGAAGTAATGCAGGAAGGATTCTCATTAAGCCATCTTCTATTTCACGATAATGTTCCACCTCTCTATGCCCTATAAAAGTAACTCTATATATATCCATAACACACCTCTTTACTTTAAATCAAACATTAAAATCCTTACAATAATAATTTACTATCATTTTTTACTTTCTTTATTACACAGTCATCTGAAGCATATATTCAAAATATATATTTATAATATTGTTTTAGATTTTCTTTATGCGCTATCCATCATCAACCATTAGAGGATTTTATAAATTATACATATTTATATTATATATGATTTATTTGGATAAGTCAATTTATTTTAATGATTATTTTAGTTAGAATTGGTCACTATATATAGTATAATTAGACATAATAAGGTGGTGAATAAGATGGAAATAGAAGAATTTAGCAGAAGACTATCATTTTTGAGAACAAATAAAAATGTGTCCGCAAGGGATATGAGCCTTTCTATAGGTCAAAGTCCAAGCTACATTAACAATATCGAAACCTGTGTCAGCTTTCCCTCAATGACAGCATTTTTCTATATTTGTGATTATCTGGGTATAACCCCTCAAGAATTTTTTGACGTTGATTCAAAAGATCCGGTCAAGGAAAAAGAATTAATGCGGGCGGTCAAGGGATTGAGTGGAGAACAGTTAGATCATCTTATCGCTATTGCAAAAGGACTGAATAATAAGCGTGAAATCTGAAAACCCATGACTTTTCCGGACATAATGTCTAAAAAATGCGGGCGGTCATTTTTTATTTTAACGCTGATCCGGACTTTTCTTGTCTATTTTTTAGTTCAAAAAAAACGTTATCAGCATCTAAAAATAATGGGCAAATGCATTAATGCCAAAATAGGCAATGCATTATGACAAAATGGTACAATCATTGGTACAAAATGGTACAATGCATTATGACAAAATGGTATAATCATTAGTACAAAATGTAGCAATGATTATATATATATATTATAATATATTATATACTAACAGATATAAAAACAGATATAAAAACAGATATAAGTCGGCGGAGCGGCGTTTGATAATATTTTTTGCGGCTGAAAAGTTGACAAAAAAGGACCGTCCCCGTCTGTCACTTTATTTTGTCCTACTCCTTGACTTGATTTGTGGTAAAATAAGATCAGGAGGTGATCTTACGGGAAGACCTAAAAAGAAACCGCCTGTGGCGACACAGGATGAGATACTTGAATTTCTGACAGCTGTAATGCGGCGCACCGTTAGCGATGAGATAGTCGTGCAGAACAAGCGCAAATTTACAACAGAGGACGAATTCGGGAACAAGGTGAATGAGGAGCAAACTATCCCCGAAAGGCACTCCGTTCCGATAAAGCTCTCCGACGCTATGAGCGCCGCCGAAAAGCTCAACAAATATTATTCACAGCTGAGCAGCGGAGACGATAACGAGGACTACGGCGTCGTGTTCCTGCCCGAGATCAAGGAGGATACAAAATGAATCTTTTTTATTCAATGCCGCCCCAGAACAGCGACACAAGCTCTCTTTCAAGCTGGTGCGGAGGACTTCTGACAGAGCTGAAACGCTCGCTTTTGAGGCTTGACGACTCCAACATACTTTCCCTTTCCTGCGGCAAGCTTACAGGCGATATGAGCTTTGGAAATATAGTTCTTACTGACAGCGCTATACGCATAACACGCGATGACAACACGCTCTTTGAACTTTCAGATGATGGGGATAAAATAAGTTTTACTCTCTTATCATCTGCCGGAGATCAATATATAAAGCTCAAGGATGATAAGCTCTATATAAAATGCGCCGAGATCATAACAGATCAGGCGACCGAATAGACCGGGGTGAAATATCAGTATGAGAAAAACTATATGGATGCCTCAGCCAAGGCAGATGGAATTTATGTCGCGCAATGAATACGAGGTTCTCTACGGCGGAGCGGCGGGCGGCGGAAAGTCGGACGCCATAATAGTCGAGGCGCTGCGGCAGGTTGATAACCCGAACTACCGCGCTATAATTTTCAGAAAGACCTTCCCGCAATGCCGCGAGCTTATAATAAAATCTATGAGAATATATAGGCGCGCTTTTCCCGACGCCGTATATAACGGCTCCGAACATTTTTGGGAATTTAAAAGCGGCGCAAAAATATATTTCGGCTCAATGCCTAACTCTACATCATATCTGAATTATCAGGGACTTTCGTTTTCATTTATAGCGTTTGACGAGCTGACGCACTTCACACAGGAGGAATACGAGTATCTTATATCAAGAAACCGCGCTGACGGCGAGGGACTGCGCGTTTATATACGCGCCACAGCTAACCCGGGCGGCATTGGTCACGGCTGGGTAAAGGAGCGGTTTATAACGGCATCTGAGCCGAACGTACCATACACAGTCAAAGCCGAGATCCTCGACAAGGACGGAAACAAAAAAACTGTGGAGCGTACAAGAGTTATTATACCATCATCAGTTTTTGACAATCAGGCACTCTTAAAAAACGATCCAAACTATCTCGCTAATCTCGCGCTGCTTCCGGAAGCGAAAAAGAACGCGCTGCTCTACGGCGACTGGAACAGCTATGAAGGGCAGGTTTTCACGGAATTCCGTGACAACCCTGACGGGTACGACACGCGTATATACACTCATGTTATAAACCCGTTTAGGATACCATCATCATGGAAACGATACCGCGCGTTTGACTTCGGATACTCGCGTCCGTTCACCGTTCAGTGGTGGGCGATAGATTACGACGGCCGCGCCTACCTCTACCGCGAGCTTTACGGCTGCACCGATACGCCAAACACTGGACTCCGATGGGAACCACGAAAAATAGCGAAAAAAATACGTGAAATAGAGGACGAGTGCGAAAAAGGCAGCCGCATAACAGGCATAGCCGATCCGGCTATCTGGGACGAAAGCCGCGGCAAGGACGGAACTATAATATCTATGTTTGAGGAGGAAGGCATATTTTTTGAAAAGGGCAAACACGACAGGTTAAGCGGAAAAATGCAGTGTCATTACCGTTTCGCCTTTGACAAGACCGGAAAGCCTATGGCGTACGTTTTCAACACCTGCAAGCCGTTTATACGCACCATACAAAACCTCGTCTACGACGAGGTGAACACCGAGGACGTGAACACGAACATTGAAGATCACGACTATGATGCGATGCGGTATTTCTTCATGTCAAACCCTCTTTCAGAAAAAAAAGAAAAAGCCGTGAACGTGTTCAACGACTTTGATCCTCTCGATATTGAATGGTGATATCCCCTACCCTCCGCACTGCGAGCATGAGTAATTAGAACAGACATAGTAATTTGAGATGTTTGCAGAGATAAAACGACCACAAAAAATTATTTCATAAAAACTCATAGAAATATGTTAAACACATATGCTCTATGAGTTTTTTATTTGCTGTTTTACCGTTTTTCTTCATGATAAGCCGAAGCGCGTTAATGCGTTTATTTTCAATTAATAAGCTTTGCATACTATAATGAATACTGTATGACGTATGCTGCAACCACCCATAAAGTAGATGCAATGCGTTCAGATTCCGTGAGCGCAGCGGGTTATGTAGATATGCGGCTATTTCACGATACTGAGCGCATCTTGCACGGTATTCGCAAGCTCGCATACACAAGTATAGTCTCGCTTGCTCAACCGCACGATATGTGCTCACCGCCAAGTGAGGCGGACACCGCAGGTGGCTTTTGCGCAGCAAAAGTGATGAAAAGCCTCTCTTTTCTCAAA
>CALXSW010000165.1 GCA_944391255.1 uncultured Clostridia bacterium
GAAACTTTTTGCTGTTTATTTCAAGATGCTGTCCGCCTTTAAAAACATATAGTATTTCAACATATTTATGTATATGCGGTCTGAAATTCAGCTCGCGCTTATTGTATATTATATTCAGATCAGATGGCTGGAGCTCATAAAAAGGTATCATGCTGTCACTCCTTTAACTTTACAAATAGCCACGTGCAAAACTCTAAAACCATAGAGTTTATGCGGTTTACGGACGTGGCAAATCCGTTTTATCACTATAAATTTAATTTAAATATATAGAAAAAACCACTCAGATTTGGTATAATATAATTGTAGAAAATATCTCAAAGGAGAGTGGTTTTTATCTATCGCCAAGAAATTTTACAAGACATCAGTCTTTTCACATCACAACCTAAAGCAAAATTTTACGATGAATTGTTTCTTAATTTGGATTTATCTTTTATTCCAGTTAACAATTCAAAAACAGGTCGCAAAGGATACAGTAATCATTCAATGATTTGTGCCTTTATTGTTATGAAATGTGAAGGTTTTGCTCAAATATCAGATTTATATGATTATCTCTCTAATAACCTCATCATTGCTCATTACTGTGGTTTTGACATTGCCAAAGAACTTCCGTCTTATGCCAAATTTACACGCTTTATTCGTGAATTTGATAATGATATTTTGCAGTCTGTAATGCAATCCTTAGTTTTAAATGCAGTTGATTTATCTCTTATAGATACTTCTTTCATCGCATTGGATGCAACTCCTGTAAAAGCCAATGTTTCTAATAACAATCCTAAATCTTTCAGAAAAAACAAATTTTCTAAAGATGAGCCACCTAAATCTGATAAGGATTGTAAACTTGGTGTGCAAACTGCTTCTAACCAACATAACGAAAAGAAATATGAGTTTTATTGGGGCTACAAGAACCATATTCTTGTTGACTGTATATCGGGCTTACCCATTTGTGAAATCACAACCGGTGCCAATGTTTCAGACAGTACGGTAACTCTTGACATTCTCAACAAAACAAATTCATTTCTAAGTCTACAGGAGTGTTCTTTTTTAGCCGATAAAGCCTATGATGTAAAATACATATACAACGCTGTTAAAAATGACTACAACGGCGACTGCTTTATTGCTTTAAATGCACGAAATACCAAATCACCTAAGAAATTACCTGTAGGAAATCCTATTTGTGAAGCCGGTCTTGCGATGCACAAAGATGGAAAATTCTCAGACAGTGGTAGAACTCGTCAAAAATTCTGTTGTCCTTTTAAGCGTTCCAAAACCGGTGAATGTCCTTGCAATCACAAGTGTTGGAACAACGGAAAGAAAAATCGCGGCTGCACCAAATATATTACAATTCCTGATGATTACAGGCTATCCATCGACAGAACATCAATAGCTTTTAAATCTGTCTATGCTTTAAGAACTGAAGCCGAACGCTACAATTCAAGATTTAAGCAAGCTGGCTGTGAAAGAGTGTATGTCAGAAACGGTAACTCTGTTAAAAATCTCAACACAATAGCACATATCTCTCTTTTGTCTATTGCAATCACTGCTGTTGTCACTAAGAAAAATATCTCTTACCGTTCAGTGAAATCAATAAAGCGATTTGCTTAATACAAAACAAAACTTGTTTTTTTCGTTTTGCCGTTAGGCTTGTTTGCCATACCCTTTTTTATCTATTACTCGAATTTTTCCATAACTCCAATCATTTCTTCTTTATATTGTTTTTTTAAATTGCTTATTTTGCACTTCTCTAATATTATACACTAAATCTTCAAAAAAATCAATAATGATTATAAATATACTTATAATTATAACCGTATACTTTGAATATATACTGTTATAATTATCAATTTTCATTAAATAATGCATTTGAAACAGTCTTTGCCATACGAATTTTCACTTCAGCATACATATGAGCATACACTCTTGAGGTAATATCAGAGCTAGCATGTCCAAGATGTGCTGATATATTTTCTATATCCTCACCTGCGTATAACAACAAAGCTGCATTTGTATGCCTTAATCCATGTATCGTCAAGTTGTGGTCAAGTTTGAGTTCATCCTTATGTTTTGCTATTAACCTTCTAAACTGCGAATTAAGCAAACTTCTGTCGTACCAATGCCCTACACAACTTGTAAATACCATCTCAGGTTGCTGCCACGCTAAACCAACGATTTTTTTCTGCTTATTCTGTTCCTCTTGATGTTTTCTCAAAAGTTTTATTGCATTATCATCAATAGATATCGTCCTTGTACTTATCATAGTCTTAGGTGAAGATAAATACCACATATTATTTGAATAAGAGAGTGTTTTATCAATAAAAATTGTCTTATCCTCAAAATCTATTGAACTCCATCTTAATCCTAAACATTCACCCGAACGCATACCTGTAAGTAATAACAACTCTATTATAGTATTAAATACACTGTATTCTCGTTGTAAAATACTAATTAGAATACGAGCTTGTTGTAAATTTAAAACATTATCAAATTTTCCATAGTCACGCTCTGTGTTCTCTTTCCATACAGCGCCACAACAAGGATTTTCTGATATGTATTTTTGTGTAACAGCATACTTCATTATACTATGAAACACTGTTTTAATTTTATTAGCCGTCAGAGGCTTACAATCAAGGCTAATAAGAAATTGAGTAATATCTGAAGTGTTTATATCTTTAAGTTTCTTATTACCAAACACAGGTGCAATGTGGTTTTTAACATTAGATTTATGCTGATATTTTCATTCACGAAAATTTCCACCTTAAATTTAACTGCAATGATACATAAAAATGGCTTACCTGCCTTGTTCATTTCGCTTTATGTGGTCTGTGCCTTTCCTACAGCCCCTACATGAAATCGGAAAGCTATACTTTGCCTATATATCAGATACATATCCAATATTGTTAAACAGCCTTGCGACCACCTTTCGCTTTTTTAGATCACTAAATAATTCTATTCGATCAAAAAAATATATTGATTTTTATAAAGAATTATAGTAAAATAAATTCCAGAGGTATATCATAATAGCGGCTCACTGCAAGAGACTATTATGCTTTTGATTTAACGTGATACAAAAATGATTTACAAATAGTAGCACGGCATACTGCTTATAAGCTCTTGTTTGGATAAGCCTGAAATCCAGATACTTCAAAAGAACAGTATAATAACGGTTGTTCATAAAGAGTTATTAAAAAGCGCTTTTAATCTTTCAATTCCAGCATTCGCTTTGATACGTTTATTATATTTTGGATTTACATAGGCTTTTATTGCGGTGCGTATAAAAAGAAATCTTGCATCAGAGCTTTTCTTAATACAAATCAATCATTGATGCACATGGAGGTATAGATTTAAATGAATAAAATCACAATTCTGGTCGTTGAAGATGATGCCCCGATCAGAAATCTTATTACAACCACCCTAAAAGCGCATGAATATAAATATTTAACCGCTCCTAACGGAGAAAACGCCATTTTAGAAGCGTCTACACATAATCCAGATGTTGTCCTGTTAGACTTGGGACTGCCAGATATGGATGGCACAGAGGTAATAAAAAAAATCCGTTCCTGGTCTAATATGCCTATTATTGTAATAAGCGCAAGAAGTGAGGATTCGGATAAAATAGACGCTTTAGATTTGGGCGCGGATGACTATCTAACAAAACCATTTTCGGTAGAGGAGCTTTTGGCAAGACTCCGCGTCACTCAAAGGCGGCTTGCTTTTATGCAGGTTCAAAACGAGATTAAAAGCTCTACTTTTACAAACGGAAATTTAAAAATTGATTATGCGTCAGGTTGTGCATACTTAAATAATAGCGAGCTGCATTTA
>CALXSW010000166.1 GCA_944391255.1 uncultured Clostridia bacterium
AACTCCGCTAAGCGCGCTTATTATATCATCATCGCAGTCTTCAAATGTATTTTCGCTTTTTCCCGGAGCCTTGTTCAGCTTTTTCATCATTTCATACGCGAGATAGCAGAAATCACGTCTGTTTATAGGCTCATCAAACCGTTTTTCATCTGTTTTAAGCTCCTCCGGAATTATACCATATGAAAGAGCTTTTCTTATAGTTCCCCTCGCCCAGTCTGAAACCGTCAATGCCTCAAACGACTTTTCCGGAATCTTTTGATATTCCGCCTTGCTCCAGCTCATGCCGTCGTCATATGACAGGTACAATCCGTTCTCCATATCGCGAACATACATCACCCCGTCAACGATAGCTATCTCTATAGGCATAGTCGGAAGCTGGTACTGCGCGATTATCTCATAACTGTCATTTAACGCGTACACTGTATTGCAGTACCCTCTTACATTAGTATAATAATACAGGTTTCCGTCACATTCACACCAACGCACAAGATGGGTGTCGTATCCGTCCGCTATCTCAAAGCTGTCAGCGCTTCCGCCGAATTCCTCAAGCGTTTTCTCCGGCAGCTTTGCTTTGACGTCGGAGATCCTCTTTCCGTCAAACGGATCAAAATAATCCTTTTCCGTGTATTTTGTATATTTTATATCATATGTATCGCTTATAACAAAGCTGTTTTGCAGTCCGCCGTTAACATTTACAGGCAGCTGAGAGCTGACGCTGAACCTCACTGTTTCACGCGCCGGTATAAGCACCGACGCCATGACCGTCTCATCAGCAGTTCCCGTTGTGCTTTTGCTGTACGCGTCAGTTATCGCTCCGTTCTCGTCAGATGTGTAAACAATAACGTTTGATTTTGACGTTATCGTATAATTAAAATACCTGTCCCTGTCACCGCTGTTTTCAACTTCGAGCCGGTACGTTTCAGTCACTCCATAATTTCCGAGATTACATGCGGCTGTCGCTATATCGCTGCGGAATATATCATCTATTACAAAATTAGGCTCGTACTCGTCCGCGCTTTTTCCCGAACGGCTGTCATACCCCGAGCACGCGGCGTGCTTTGTGTCAAATATCCACACGTTATTTTTCCTCGAAACATCTTTTCCGTAATACGAAAGCTTGTTGTCATCCTCATATTTAAACGAAAGCATATCAGACTCGGCGGCTGTATTTTTAGACCACTTATCCGCAACTGGATTTATATTTGTCACCCATGTGTAAACAGTGTTCCCATCAGGCACATATTGATTTTTTACTGTCACCGGAAGTCTTTCTCCGCTCTCCATAGAATCATCAATAGTAAAATGCATGAGATCAGTCTCTACCTCCGGGAGCGTATCGGCAATACCTTTTAAAGTGTAGTCATATCTGTATATGCCAAACGCTATATTCTCCGGTATATCCGATCTGTCCTTAAGTATACCGTTATATTTTTTCGCGAGAGTGTTTATATCAACGATACCGTCCTCAAGCGTTATATCCGCCTGAAAATGCACCGGCTGCGCAAACGGCACCTTGTCATATTCGTTAAGATAATCACTAAGCCACAGCGTTTCACCAGCTTTTATCTCGACCGTCACCGGCTCGTAGCTGCGCGCTTTAAAAATATCACGGCCGCTCATATCTATTATATCTTCGCCAAGCATATCGGCGCATACACCTGTAAATGTCCAGTCTGATATCTCGTTGCATACCGCCCCATTTTTCATATATGCCCTGCTGCGCCCGACTTCGAATGACGCGTTATTTATCGTTATGACCGCGTCCTGCTTTGCCGTTATCTCAACATCTACCTCTATATCATAACCGCGCTTTCCGGATCCGGTGTAATTGAAATATGACATATATAAATAATACTCGTCCGGAGTAAGATGCTCGTGGCTTGAAATATATCTCGGATTATCTGATGAAACTGTCATCTGATCATCTATCCCCTCGGGATTATTGTTATACAGATATTTTCCGCCGCCTACAGGAGTAAATTCAAGCTCCGCGGCTGCGGCGCTGACAGCCGCCGCGCAAATACACAAAGCTGTCAGCATAATTATCATCATGGTTTTCTTCAAATCTATACCTCCATTATCAGTCATAGCTCAGCTTATCCAGCTCTATCCTTGTTGTGATATATGCCGGACGACCGTGAGGATCAGCCGTAGGACCGCTTATATAGCTCACCTCATTCTTGCCCGAAAGCTCTATTTCATTACGCTCATCATCAGATGTGCCTGTCATAGCTATATTATATCCGCCCTGCCTGCTTATCGAAATAACTCTTATATCATAATCTGATTCAGTATTTTTATCTCTTACAAGAATACATGTATAATCTTCCGTGTCGATCCTGTCGAGAGTTTCATAATTTTTGCTGTTTGTAAACCTTTCTAAGGCATCTTCATACGAAATCTTTTCTTCCGGCACGAGAGCCTGTATAAGCGGAAGCACTGTGTCGCGGTCTATACATATATTCACGCGCGAATTCCATTCTGTCGGCGCATAATACCAGAATCCTATCTCTGTTTTCTTATTGCCCTCCTGATAGACAAGCGGCTTTATTTTATACGCGTCGCTTATTTCATCAGTATTATTCTTTATTGTAAATTTCTGTCTTGAGATGTCAGGATCATATTCCGCTGTAAGTACACCGTTGTCAAACTCATATTTTATTTTCTGCACAGCGTAATCATACAGATACCACGCATATACAAATCCGTCTGTGTTATCACACGGAGAATAAAGCGACACCGTTCTCGTGTCATTATCCCATGTGAAATTACAGAGATATTTTGAATAACCATACTTGACGTTAGGGCTTGTTTCGTCATACGTGCCGAGATCCTCTATAACTACAGCCGTTCTGCCGCCTATATTATATCCCGGCACTTCGTGACCGTTAAAAATCACCTTTATGTCTGTTTCGTATATATTTCCTACTATCCTTCCGACCTCGCCGCGCTCCACGTTTCTATCACGCTTCGCCACAGCGTCTGATGTACGCACATAAAGCGTTCGCTCATCGTCGTGATATTCATAAGTGAACCCATAATACTGATCACCGAGATCCTCCGCGATAAACGCTGTTCTACCGCCTATATTATATGACACTATCGGTTCATCGTTTATCATGGCTATTATATCTGTAGAATATATACTTCCGGCAACATCCCCCACGGCAGCGTGAGCCGACGCCGCGCCAAGACACATCATCGCAAATGCCGATATAAACACCAGTTTCTTCATAAAAACCGCTCCTTTCCATGTCTTATTTCTGATACGATTATACCATTTCACCTAAAGCTTTTCAATAAAAATATCATGTACTGCCCATAAACTGGCATAAAATAAACATGGAAAGAAAATATGGGCGGTCATATTTATATTTTTCGTGAAAAAATATTGCATAAAAAATAATAGTATGGTATAATAGCTATAAAGAAAGGGGTTGGCTTCAATGTTTATTGAACTTCGCGCAAAAAATTGCTTTGCTTTTAGCGATGAAATATGTTTTTCTATGAAAGCATGCATGCATCTAAAAAAATTTATCTCAAATGTACACAAAGAAAATAATTTCAATGTTTTAAAAACAGCAGGTATATACGGTCCAAATAATTCTGGTAAAACATGTCTGGTGAAATGTATACGGGCAATGAAAGCAATAATGTTGAATCAACGCGCAAACCTTATGCCTAATATATTTAATAAAAATAACATATGCGACCTTGGCATTACTTTTCTTTACGATAAATGTAAGTATTCCTATGATATCAGTTATGATACCAAAAGTAATGAATTTTTATATGAAAAATTTTCTGAGATCTTAAAGGATAATCACGGGAATGAAAGAGAAATCATATGGCTTCTTAAAGATATTAAAAAAAATAAATATGAATGTATCGATAAAAACATAATCAGTATGATACCTATTATTGCAAAAAACAATATATTATGTTATCTTATTGACACAGAAAATTTTGAACATTTGAATAAAATGAAAAATATAATTATTAACTTTGCCAACAAAATTGATATCGTTAGCATGAACAATATTCAAATGCAAAAAACAATAGACATTTTAAAAAACAAAGAAAATATCAGGAATAAAATCGTTGATTTTATAAAAAATTCTGATCTTTATATGGACAACTTTGAATATGTGAATGATGACAGAATAAAAATAGCAAAGGAATCAGATACTGAAAATGTTGAAGAAACAGTTCTTAAAATCCCTGAAAATATTATGGATCAGATAAAACTTGTTTCAACATATAAAGGCATTTCAGTTCCGAGTATTATATTTGATTCAACTGGTACAAAAAAAATTGCAGCTATAGCCGGATATGTAATAGAAGCCTTAGAACAAGGAAGAATTCTTGTAGTCGACGAATTAGACAGCAGTATACACTTTAGGCTTACAAGAGCCATAGTTGCCATGTTTAATAATGAGCTAAATAACAATGCTCAAATGATATTTACAGTACATGATATTAATTTAATGGATTGTAAAAAATTATTTAGGAAAGATCAGATTTGGTTTGTTCACAAAGATGAAAATAGAGTTTATGTATACTCTCTTGCTGATTTTACAGCACAGCAAGGAATCAGAGATACTACTGACATAATAGAAAAATATAAAAAAGGCGTTCTTGGCGCTCTCCCGGAGCCGGAGCTCATAAACTCCCTCTTAATGATAAAAGGGAATGGAAAGGATGTGCGCTAAATGCCTTGCCAATTACCTATACTAAATGATAAACATAAAATATGCATAATATGCGAAGGCAGTGAAGAATACGATTATCTCAAGAAACTTAATGAGCTTGGAGTTTGGAGTAATATATATGAATTTGACTTTGTAAATGCTGATGGCAACGGCAATATTCCTGCCAGATATCAGGACAGATATCAGAATGGCGCATACGAGCTTGTTCTTATATTTTGTGACACAGAAAGAAAAGCCGATGAAGAATATTCTGATAGCAAAAGAAAAATAAACGAATTTCACGGTTTAGATCATGCATCTGATGAAGTAATAATATTTAGTAACCCCTGTACTATGGAAATAGTTATCAAACATTGGAGTAACGAGACTTTAAAAACAGCGGCAAAGAAAAGAAATGCGCCTCTGATAAAACAATATACCGGTGTTGACAATTATGATGGCAAGAAAAAACAGCGTGATGACATTATGGATCTCATTAATATTGATAATTATAAAAAAATGTGTGAGACGGTAGAAAAAATGAAAACTATCGATACAGTATTAGGCAGTACTAATTTTGGTAAATTTT
>CALXSW010000167.1 GCA_944391255.1 uncultured Clostridia bacterium
TCGTCAGGCGTGATTATATTACCGGAGCCAAGATTTCTGTCCTTGAATATCCCCATGAATTCGTGACAGTTTTTTTCAGCAAAATAATCATCAGTGACATAGATGATCATTCGTTCATAAGGCTTATCTGATTTGAAATTTATACGGTGCAGCTCAAATGGGCGCGTTATAACTATATCATTTTTTTTCAGCTCATAAATATTTCCCTCCACATAAAATTCACATTGCCCGTTAAGCAGAACGAGTATCTCATAGAGATCATTATGGTTATGCAGATTAAATTCAAAATTGTCAGGCTTTTCGTCAAGCTCATGCGCGATACCGTAATGATAATTCTTAAAAAGCGTCACATCAGACGGCGGCATGATATCACCTCCGGATAAATTAATTCAGAAACAAATTTATTTTATCATAAAACGCCAATATATGCAATATTTTTGCCAATATATGTTTTGAAAAATTTATAAAATTGTGTTACAATAAGCTCAAGTGAGATAAATTTTATTAAAAGCTGATATGGGAAATAACATCAAGGAGAGTGCTATGGGTTTTATTTTAAGCAGAAACACAAGAGTGAATTGCGACGGCATGAGCGCGCCTGTTATAAACGCGGCGGCTGTGCTTGAGCGTGATATAAAAAAAGCGTTTAACGATTCATGCGCTTTGCAAAATTATATAATTCTTAAAACTGACTTATCGGCAGAGCCGGAATGCTTTGTTATTGAGTCAGGTGATGGAATAACGGTAAAGGCTTGTGACGAGCTGGGATTTATATATGGATTGCTGTATATAAGCGAAAAATTTATAGGTATCAAGCCGTTCTGGTTCTGGCTTGATCAGAAAATAGAAAAGACGGACGTCATAGAGATACCGGACGGCATTTACAAAAATAAAAAGCCATGCGTGAGATTTAGAGGCTGGTTTATAAATGACGAGGTGCTTATTCAGCGTTGGAGCATAAACGGCGACACGACTGAACCATGGAAAATGGCATTTGAGGCGCTTTTAAGATGCGGCGGAAATATGGTCATACCCGGTACTGACAGAAATTCAAGAAAATACAGAGATTTAGCCGCAGGCATGGGATTGTGGATAACTCATCATCATGCGGAGCCTTTAGGCGCGGAGATGTTTATAAGGGCATATCCTGAGCTGAAGCCAAGCTTCAGCGAGCATAGCGAGCTTTTTATAGGACTGTGGGAACAGTCAGTCAAAGAGCAGAAAAATAATAAAACTATCTATTCTCTCGGTTTCAGGGGACAGGGCGATTATCCGTTCTGGAATGACGATACGAGCGGAAAATATGACACGCCTGAATCGAGGGGAAAGCTCATAGGTGATATCATAGAAATGCAGCGTCAGATAGTTTTGAAGTATGATCCGAACGCAGAGTTTTGCACAAATCTGTATGGTGAGGTCATGGAGCTTTATAACGGCGGATATATAGATTTTGCCGATGATATCATAAAGATAAGCGCCGATAACGGATTCGGTAAAATGTGCGTCAGAAGAACAGGCGCGAATAATCCGAGAATATCATCGCTGCCTGAAAAGGCTGTGAGCGCCGGCGGCATATATTATCATGTCTCATTTTATGATCTGCAGGCTGCGGCGCATATAGTGCAGCTGCCAAACTCGATCGACTTCGTGATGAGCGAGCTTGATGAGGTAATGAGCAGGAATATGAATGACTATTGGATAATAAATTGCTCTAATATACGCCCTCACGCGTATTATCTTGACGCTATACGGAAAAAGTGGTTTGGTGAGACTGTTTCTGACGCTGTTCACAGTGTGGAATTTGTGAATGACTATTACGGCGGCGAGAGCGCTGTCGCGGACTGTCTCGCGCACCATGCCGATCATATGCTGCCGTACGGAAAAGAGGCGGACGAGCATGCCGGAGATCAGTTCTATAATGAAAATATCAGAAGGATCGCTGTTATGTGTATCAGACAGAACTTTGCTTTCTGTCCGGAGCTTTCGTGGTTTACAGGTGAATGCAGGGATCTCACAGAGCAGGTGCATAAGTTCAGAGATACAGCTCTATCAGGAATCGATGATCTGAAAAAATATTATGATATTTGTAAAAGAGTATCAGAGTCGCTGAAATATAAAAAGGAACTGTTTGACTCAATAATATTGATGCAGGCGTCGATACATTATTTTTGCGCAGCGGGCATGATAAAATTTGCTGACGGATACGATCTGTTTAGAGCCGGAAAATATATACATTCGTTTATGAAGCTTGGCGAAGCGGCTGAGCTTTACAGAAAGGCGAATGATATGATGCGCGGCGGTGAATATGGAGTATGGCAGGGATTTTATTTTAACGACTGCTTTGCAGATATAAAGCATACGGCTTATATGATAGAGAAAATGATGGGACTTGTTCGCGAGCTGGGAGACAATTCACGTCATGACCTCTGGTATAGAAAGGCTTGCTATGATATACGCGACAGGTTTGTTATGACGCTGCTTGTAGATGATAATCATATGGAGGACTGGGAGCTTTATACAGCGCTGCGTGACTCAAAGGTATGGAAACTCGAGGACGAGGATTAATTATATAATAATATTCAAGAAAGGATTTTAAAAATGAGCTATTTTGAAAATAAGACGGTCGTAATAACAGGTGGGAGCGGAGTCCTTTGCAGGGAGTTTGCAAAGGCTATGGCGTCAGAGGGCGCGAAGGTGGCTGTGCTTGGAAGAACTCTTTCAAAGCTTGACGAGGTGGTAAAGGAGATAGAGGAAAACGGCGGAACGACTATGTCTGTAGTATGCGATGTAGTGTCAGAAGAAAGCGTTGATGCGGCAAAAAAGATAATAAATGAGAAATTCGGAAAGACAGACATTCTGATAAACGGAGCAGGAGGAAATAATGCGGCTGCAAACACGCAGAAAGATTATTTTGAAGCAGGAGATAAGGAGAATGATGATGTAAAATCATTTTTTGATGTTTCGCTTGATGGATTCAGATATGTGTTTGATGTGAATATTACAGGTACTGTTATACCAACTAAGGCATTTATGACAGATCTGATCGAAACAAAGGGAAATGTACTGAATATCTCGTCAATGAGCGCTTACCATCCTATGACGCGTGTCGCGGCATATTCAGCGGCAAAAGCGGCTGTGTCGAATTTTACTGAATGGGTGGCTGTGCATTTTGCTAAGGCAGGCGTCAGATGTAACGCTATGGCGCCGGGATTTTTCCTGACGCAGCAGAACCATGATCTGCTCGTAAATCCGGACGGAACGAACACAAGCAGAGCTGATAAGATAATAGCAGGAACACCGATGGGAAGATTCGGCGAGCCGGAAGAGCTTATAGGCACGCTGCTCTGGATAACAGACAACGAGAAAGCGGGATTTGTGACAGGCATAGTAGTGCCTGTGGACGGCGGATTCAACGCTTATTCGGGCGTGTGATCATACATTATTATAAAAATACATAAAAAAATAATATTTTTATTAAATTAATTGTATAAATAGTTGCAAAACGACCTTCTGTTGTGTTATAATGATTATAGCGGAGATATGAAAAAAGAGAGAAATACATATATAATACATAAACCGAAGGAAGGTAGCAGATATGAATGAGGTAAAAAAATACGCGTATCAGTGCAAGGCAAAGAAAGCGGTAGAAATTTTAAATGACCGCAGATTTGACGCTCATTTTGCTGACAACGCTGACGAAGCCAGAGAAATAGTAAAAGGACTTATGCCGGCAGGCTCTGAGATCGCCGTAGGCGGAAGTGTGACACTTCAGGAAACGGGGATAATGGAGCTTATAAAAAGCGGGGATTATAAATTTATCGACCGTTTCAATGTCAGCTCGTGGGAAGAAGAATTACATAAATATCGTCTTGGATATCTTTCAGATATTTTTGTTACAAGCTCAAATGCTGTGACGATGGACGGAAAGCTTGTAAATATGGACTGTACGGGAAATCGTGTCGGCGCTATAGGCTTTGGACCAAAGAAAGTCATAGTTGTTATAGGAGTAAACAAGCTTGTCGAAAATGTGGAAGAGGGTATAAAGCGCGCAAAGGAGATAGCTCCGATGAACTCAAGGCGAATAAACCACAAGAACCCATGTGATCAGACTATGACGTGTGAAAACTGCACAGGTACAAACAGAATATGCAATATCATAAGTATCATAGATGGATGCTATAAATTCCCGGGCAGAATAAGCGTTGTTGTAGTTGCTGAAGAATTGGGATATTGATCAGGGAAGATTTTGAGCTGATATGTTGAAAGATACATATCAGCTTTTTGTATATGGAGAAAGCCAATGATAATATGCGATGTGAGCAGGAAAGGGGATGATATGTATGAAAAAGAATTGGAATTTGGTTTTTAAATGTGTTTTATTAGGTTTGATAATAGTTTGTATATATAAAATAGCAGGGGTTGAAAATAAGGTTGAAGATCTTGTTATGAATATGAATAGCAGGCTGTCACAGGTAAGCCGTGATATAGACAGTGTAAATTCATCTGTCTCGCAGACTCTTGAAGCGCAATCAAGCCTTATATCTGATTCAGCATGGCAATACACTGATGTGGACATAGACAAAAGAGAGGTTACGGTGCATTGTTCAGTCTCGCCTAAAACATATAATCCTGGGATCACAGAAACTTATATCGTGTGCAACGGTGTGGAATATCCTATGCAGCTCGAAAAAAATGCGTATACGACAGATATCGTATTGCCGTTGTTTTCACATAGCGATATAAGCGGAGTGTTATTTAAGGAAAACGGAACTGTGAGCTCGCAGAAACTGCAGTGGTATTTTGATCCGCGCTATGACTGTATTCCAATAATCACAGCCGATTTTTCAGGAAGCAGGCAGGGACAAATCTTAGATGATGTTTACAGAGTGATGAACAGAGGAATGGTGAATATCAATATCAACAATAACACTGCTGAAAATAAGATTAAGGAAGTAAATCTCATATACCGTGAAAACGGTGTTGAAATAAAGAGAGAGGCTGTTGATATAAGCTATGAGGGGCAGACGCGGTATATAAACGCGATGTCGGGAAATACGACTGTCACAATATCGGAAAGTCAGGATTTTGAAAATGGTAGATATTCTTATCTGAATTATTATTTAAACGATACGATAGATATCTCATATGGGAACACTTATGAAATATATGTTGAGGTAATAGACAGCTATGATCTCCATTATGAAGCGCTTTGCTATGTATGCGGTGTTGATGAGAACAAAAATGAGATCATGAGCAGTCCGGAGGAAGGAAGAGAAGCGGTAATAAAAGATGGCGCCGGAAATGTGATCTATGAAGCTCCTTATTAACTCAAACTTTTGCAGTGAGGCGGTCCTAACGGAGAGCTGGGGGCATCATTGAGGTATCTTTCGCAGCGCTATACCATGCCTGATGAAACTACAAAGGGATTGCTTACAGATATAGGCGTAGAGGAGCTTGGCCACCTTGAAATGGTAGGAACGCTTGTTAAGCAGCTTTCTGAATGTGAACCGTCAGAGGATTGGATAAAGCTTGGCTCATGGGAATATTACGCTGATAACGGCGCGTCTGTATATCCGCAGAGCACTCAGGGAAGCCCTTTCACCGCCGCGTCTATAGCCGTTACAGGCGACGCGATCACCAATTTGTTTGAGGATCTCGCGGCAGACGGTGCGATGATGTAAAGTATAACAATGCCGTTAGGCAGTCATAAAAATTTATTATACATAAGATAATATACAAACGGCGCTGCCTGAAAATATGATCTCACCATTTTGAGCGGGAATAAATATGCTGTCGCCTTTTCTAAATTCGAGCGTTTCTCCGTTTAATGACAGCGAACCGTGACCGTCAATTACGATAACAGAGCGGAAGCAGTCTTCTGTTATAAGAATTTTACGAGTTCCCTCTATTTCAAGCTTTTCAACGGTAAAATATTTACAGTTTGCAAGAATAGGATCTTTTTCCCGTTTTACCATCGGGACGGGAGAAAGAACAGAAACGTCGAGCGCTTTGCCTATATGCAGTTCTCTCTTTTTTCCGTTTTTGTCAATACGGTCGTAATCGTATACTCTGTATGTGGTATTTGAATTGTGCTGTATCTCGCAGAGTAGAATTCCTGAACAGATGGCGTGTATTGTGCCTGACGGGATAAAAAACACATCTCCTTTATGAACGGGTACTTTATTTAAGACATCAAGAATAGTTTTGTTAATGATACGTTCTTTAAACTCGTCTTTTGATATTTCCTTCGCAAGACCATAATATATGTAGGAATCCTCACCACAGTCAATTATATAC
>CALXSW010000168.1 GCA_944391255.1 uncultured Clostridia bacterium
ATTTATCAAGAGAAGCTTCGATTTTAATTTTTTTTGTATTATCGCCTACAGCTTCACCGCCCGGGTTAAACCCCTCTGCCCATTTGTCCTTTGAAAAAGGCATATTTGCAACTATCGAATTAAACAAAAGAAGATTTCCGTCATCATCCTTAAAAGCCGGATTTACAAGCGTATCTCCCCATGCTATTTTTGCATCGAGAATACCGTGAATGCACATATTCATTTTTGCCATTGCTACCGATGAACCGTTTACTTCCTGTCCGTAAATCGTTACCTTATTTATATTTTGTTTTTTAGCCGCTTTTATTAAAAGCGAACCTGAACCGCAGGTTGGATCATAAACACGATATCCGGGCTGAACATCTACAATACACGCCATAATTTCAGAAACTGCCGCCGGCGTATAGAATGAGCCGGCTTTTTTACCCGCCATGCTTGCAAATTGACCGATCATATATTCATACGCATCACCGATCACATCAGCCGGGATCTCCCCTTCTTTAACTTCTATCTGAGATGGTCTAAGATCTAACGGTGCAAAATCTTCAAGCAATGTTCGCAATATTGCATTTTTATGTTCTCTTGTGCCAAGTGAGTTTTCACTGTTATAGTCAACAGTATTCAATACTCCTGTAAGCTGCTGAGGATTATCCGCTTCGATCTGTCGCATAGCCATATTGATTAATTCGCCTATATTATCAGCGTATCTTTGTTCGAACAAGGATTTAAAATTACATGACTCTGCAATTTTGAACGGCAAAAATTGCTTTTGCCGTTCAAGTCTTAGACCGCTGTATTCTTTTTCAAGCTTTTCTACTTCTTCATCGTAACTGTCGCTTAGATATTTAACAAACATAATCGGAAGAATATAATCCTTGTAATTTGCCGCATCTATCGTATCACGAAGCGAATCCGCACCCTTCATCAGCGTATTAGATATGTCTTTTTGTGTTGTACTCATTATTTTTTTCCTCCAATTATATCTTTAATAACAGATTTCGTCCTCAACGTTTCTTGCTCAATAATTTTTTTATATAATGATATTATGTTCAGCTGCTCATTAGCTATATTTGAGATCATTTTCTGATCATCTATCGGCAAACAAGGTATTTCAACCTCCGCTATATTCCCGATTTTTATTATTTTCTGCGCCGACATACCTGCATTCTCTGTCAAAGCCTTAATGCTCCGCCCATTCGTCAGATAAGCGCTTAAATACCCGGGCAAAAACAGACTATCGTCCCTGCACCTTATAATTGCCAGCTGTGACGGTACGACAAGACCTGCATACTCCTCCGATATGAGTGCTGCGCATAAAGGCGAAAAAAGCCTGATAATAACATCATTTTTTTTTGTGAGGAATTGATCACTAATAGGTTCACATGCATAATAAGATCCAAAAGACAGATCATCTATCAAGCATTCATCTGTTATTGATCTTAAAGTTAATCTTTTATATAAATATCCGTTTGTATTTTCTTTTGCAGCTTTTCTGCTTAAAACAAGTCCGCTTTGTATATCCGCTATTTCGGATAGTTTATAACTTTTCATCCCGTTCCTCCATTTAATACGAGCCTGCATAAAGCAGGCTCAATTAATGCTATTTTACCTCGTATGAATTTCCGGGCAGCAGTAGAAGCAACCGTCTACATTGCTGTAATACTTTTTTGCCTCTTCTTTTGCATCATAGCTGTTGTCAAATTCACCGAGATATAAACGGTTTTCCGCATTAGGCAGCTTGAAACATGTACTTTTATGAATTTCATGTTCGCCAGTTGACTGTGCATTTTTATTGACATAATATTTCATGAGCACATCTCTCCTTTCTAAAAATTCGAAATGCTCTCATTGACAAATCGACTCATATATGATAAAATATATGCACATACAGAAATGTAAAGAGAGAGGTTGTTCTCATGCGATGGCGGTCGCATTATGAGAACAGCCTTTTTCATTTCGTGAATTCATTTTAACATATTTCGACAATATTGTCAAGTCTTTTTTGAAATATCTTATGTCATGTTTCTTTATGACATAAAATTATATATCCTAAATGCATTTATTTCTTGATACGAAAATAATTCGTTTATTCCGAACAGAGAAAATATAAAAATAGCCGACCATTTTCCATCAGTCAGCTATTTCTATATTTTCTATAATTTAGTTTTCATCATACGCGCGATTTATTAAATGCTGCGCTTTTTCAAAATCTTCTATGCTCTTAATTGTGATCTTCAAATCACCTGTTCCCCAATGCCCCTTATTTCTCACATCTTCAACAAATCCCGGTATCAGCTCTACTGTATCCGGATCAAGTTTCAGATATAGGATCACTGCGCTCTTGTACATTTCAATACATACAATATTTTTCGTTTTCTTAAATGCAACGTAAAGTTTGAGCTGATTCTCAGAAATATCATCACCAAGTGATAATATATAATCCTTGATTGAATAAAACAGATTTTGATTTTTTTCTCCTGCCTCAGCAAAGTACTGCTTAAAATCCTTATCCCGGCTATTATTTTTCTTATATCCCGATTGCCCATCCGTACTTTCAAAAACAGGCTGAATTTGCGGTGAATTTAACTGTTCAAGCGCAAGCAAGCCATCACCAAACTTGCGATAGCGTACAAGCTTTATATTCCTTTGCATTTGATTGACCGCATGTTCATCAAATTTTGTGAAATCATTTGCAATACATATAACACAAGGCATACTCCAATCTATTATATCCGCTTTATCTTTTCCAAGTACATCCATAACCAAAAGCTTAAAATCTGCTTTATGATCAAGCAGCCAGTCAAGATAATACAACCCTTGATTTATCACATTTTCATTAACGCTTCTCTTATATTCAAAAATAACAGGACAATTGTTTTCATCAATACCTAT
>CALXSW010000169.1 GCA_944391255.1 uncultured Clostridia bacterium
TAATGTATTTTGTGAACTGACCGAAGAAATAATACTTGTTTGCAAGCTGTATCGTTTCAGTGTCGTGATCAGCCATACCGATACCCCAAAGTGAACCTGTCACATTAAGTGAAGTGTTAGTTTCAGGCTTTGATCCGTCAGGCGCTGTAAAATCAGAATCCTTGTGAGAGTCTACTATATCCCACAAAACCCAAGCAGATGGCTGCATACCATTCATATCAAGAATGATCCTGTCAGCTAAGCCAAAGCCATTCCAACCGCCGTCAACCTCACTCATCCATAGATCCTTGCCAGCGTTCACAGCTGTCTGCTTAGCGCCTGCGCGGTTTGAACCGCTATATGTGTGAGTATCGATTCTTCCAAGAGCTGTCTTTGCCTCATTAGTAAGACTTGCATAATTGTTTACAGTTTTGTTTATATCTGTTTCGTCCATACCGGCTACAAGAACATTTGTAAGTCCCTTATTATCAAGAGCCTTTCTCGTTTCGATTATCATATTCGACTGGCTTGTGCCCGGATCAAAATGACAGCCCTCTTGCTTAGGACTGAGCGCGCCCCAGTAATTGGTGTCAGGCTCGTTCATCGGCGAATAGCTCTTGAATTCAATGCCGTACTTTTCCTTTAGGTTATATGTACATTCCGCTATAAATTCAGCGAAATCATCATACATACTATCTTTTAGGTTATTTGTATTGGCATCGGCAGCACCGGAAGAACATCCGCTGTTCGTCATAAAATACGGGGCGGAATTTGAAAAGCCCTCGATATAAAGATTCGGATTAGCTTCCATAGCCGCAAGTGTGATGTTTCTCTGGTTCTCGTCATTTGTCCAGTCGTACGTTATATTCACATCAGCTCCGTCGTTAGTGTATTCGAAGCTGTCCCAGTATCCCGGAACGGCTGAGTCAGAACGGGTGATATGATTGTGCGTCGGATCATCGCCGCCGCCCAAATTATAACGGGCAATATCAAGTCCGAGACCGTCTTCAGAGAAGAAAAGATCTGCGGCCTGCTGTGTCAGTTTCTCGCTGTAGCCGAGTCTGTTTGCCCACCAGCAGAGCGACGTGCCCCAGCCTTCAAATTTGCCGTCATTGAACGGTGAAGCGTCAGCCGGGTTAAGTGTTACTTTTTTTGAGGATGCACTTACGCTCATCGTCCCGTTATCAGGAGATGCTGCCAGTACCCCGTATGCGGGGAGCAGTGACAATGCTGTAAGCGTTGAAATAATTCTTTTTGTTTTCATAAAAAACCTCCTACTCTCTCTCATTGATAAATATATTGTATAACAAAAATCGCTAAGATTCTACTACACATCTTAGCGATTTTATATAAATCTTATATTTTGTTATAAAATTATTTCTTCAATGTACCGAGGTTTGCAGCTGTCAGATAAGCGTTTATAAATCCATTTAATTCGCCGTCCATAACAGCCTGTATATTACCCATTTCATAGCCTGTTCTAAGATCTTTTACCATTGTGTATGGCTGGAATACATATGAACGTATCTGATTTCCCCAGCCGTTTTCTGTCTGAACACCTTTAAGCTCTGAGATCTTTTCTTTCTGCTGCTGTTCAGCCATTTCAACAAGCTTAGCTTTGAGCATCTTCATAGCGTATTCACGGTTCTGAAGCTGTGAGCGCTGTGTCTGACATGATGTTACGATACCTGTAGGGATATGCGTAAGACGAACAGCAGATGAGGTCTTGTTGATATGCTGACCGCCTGCGCCTGACGCGCGGAAAACGTCCATCTGAACGTCTTCCGGTCTTATATCGACCTCTATATTGTCATCAAGCTCCGGCATTACCTCAACAGAGGCGAATGAAGTCATTCTCTTGCCCTGTGAGTTAAACGGCGATATTCTTACAAGACGGTGAATACCTTTTTCAGCCTTAAGATAGCCGTATGCGTTAGTACCAGATATTTCGAGAACGCAGCTCTTTATTCCCGCCTCGTCACCGGGGAGTGAATCCATGATCTCAGAAGTATATCCGTTTTTCTGCGCCCACATCTGATACATACGAATAAGCATTTCGCACCAGTCCTGAGCCTCTGTGCCGCCGGCGCCGGCATGGAATGTGAGGATAGCGTTTGAATCGTCATACTTTCCGCTCAAAAGCGTTTCAAGCGTCATCTTGTCTATCTTTGCTGTCAGTTCCTCAACGCTGTGCTTTATATCGTCAACAAAGCTGCCGTCATTTTCTTCCTCTGCCATTTCTATTGTCATAAGTGCGTCTTCCTGTGAAGAAATTATATCGTTAAAAGCCGCAACCTTATCTTTGAGGTTCTTTGAACGCTGCAAAACTTTCTGTGAATTTTGCATATCGTCCCAGAAATCGGGAGCCATGCACTGTTCATCAAGATCTTTTATTTCTGCTTCCAATGCAGGGATGTCAAAGTGAATCCCTCAAATCATTAATGCTTTTCTCCATTGCCTGGAGAGCGAGTCTGTATTCATCATACTCTAACATTATTAATCACTTCCTTCTATATTATATATGAATATATATGAGTTTTATTATTTACCGCAGCAGTCCTTATATTTCTTGCCGCTTCCGCATGGGCAAGGATCATTTCTGCCTACCTTGTTGCTCTTGCGGACGCCTGTGTTTTTAAGTGAGCCGTCATTGCCTGTGTCCATAGGCTTTGCCACCTGCTCACGCTCTATCTTTATTCTCGGCTGAGCGCTGAG
>CALXSW010000170.1 GCA_944391255.1 uncultured Clostridia bacterium
GCATAAGCTTTTTTACATCCAGCGCGCCCTCCGGCCCTACCTCAAGCAAAACATCTCTTCCGTCCTCAAGCAGCTTTGCGACATTTTTCTTCGGCGTACCGTAATAGTTGCCGTTATATATCGCATGCTCAAGCATTTCCCCGTCATCTATCATACGCTTAAAAGTGTCTACCGACACATAATTGTATGTAACTCCCGGCGTTTCACCAACACGGCATTCACGTGTTGTTGCCGAAACTGAAATATTGAGATCACATTCGCGTTTTATAAGCTCTTTGCATATAGTGCCTTTTCCCGTTCCGGAAGGCCCTGAAAGAACAAATAATATACCTCGCATCCTTTGTATTTCTCCTTTCTCATTCTTCATCATCGTCGCCTGTTTCGTAATCGCCGTCAAGACGAAGCGCGAGCTTTTCAGGCACTATAGCCGATAAGATAACATGTTTTGAATCTGTAACCACAACTGAACGCGTTTTGCGTCCGTATGTGGCATTTACAAGCAGTCCCTTGTCCTCAGCCTCTCTTATAAGTCTTTTTATAGGAGCGCTGTCAGGGCTTACAACGGCAATTGTCCTGTTTGCGGCAACCATATTGCCAAATCCTATATTAACAAGCTTCATCGCATCACCCCATCATTCTATGTTCTGTACCTGTTCGCGAAGCTTTTCGACCTCGCCCTTAAGTGTAACAACAAGCTTTGCAATATCCGCATCTGACGCTTTAGAGCCGATGGTATTTATCTCTCTGTTTATCTCCTGGATCAGAAAATCAAGCCGACGTCCTGCCGGTTCACCAGATGACATTATCTCGTCAAATTCCTTAAAGTGACTTCCCAACCTCACAGTTTCCTCATTTACCGCGACCTTATCGGCAAATATTGCAACCTCTGTAAGGACACGGTTATCATCAATATCATTCTCGCCTATAAGCTCATATATCTTATTATAGAGCTTTTTCTTATATTCTTCAACTGTTTTTGGTGACAGCTCATCAACCTTAGCTGACAGATCTTTCATATATTCTATTCTTGCTCTGAGATCCTCTTCTATACGCGAGCCTTCTCTCTCTCTCATTGCGAGAAATGCTTCAAGTGCCGGGATCATGACTTGTTCTACTGCCTTATACAGCTCTTCCTCATCATCACGCTTTTGCTCAGAACGGAATATATCGCTGAATTGAGCGACAGTAGATGCTGAAATATCATCTGCAATATTAAATTCTTTGCACAGCTCCCGCAGCGCAGTAATGTAATTTTCTGCCAACTCTTTGTTTACGGTAACGATCTTATCCGACTCGCCTATGCTTTCGATACTCACATAAACGTCCACCTTACCGCGCGCTATCGCCTCGCTGGCCTTAACGCGGACTTTGTCCTCCAAAAAGCCATAGGCCCGGGGAACTTTAATATTGTAGTCCGAAAATCTATGGTTTACTGATTTTATTTCTACGGTTATCTTTTTCGGACCTATAATAGCCTCGTTTCTTCCGTAGCCCGTCATGCTCCTTAACATCTTCTCATATCTCCTTCCAATGCCTGTAATAAATAGGCATAATAGGGCATTATTTAATATTATACCACAGATCGCGGATTAATGCAACCGATTTTTTTCATTAAATTATAATGCTTTTTTTAATTACTTTTGTGATATTATTTTTTTGTGATGTGGTCGTTATAGGCTGTAACTAACTAAATCGGGAGTTTGACAGTTGTAAATACAGCAAAACATCGATAAATGTGATAGTGGCGCGGTTTGCGCTAAATTTTTTTGTTATTTTTTAAATTTACTATTGCGTAATATGGTAATTTGTGATATAATATATATATATACTTTGATATTTTTCAATAATGCACATACTTTTTTATCTATGCCTAAGAAATCAAACGCCTTTGAATAATAATATTTTTCATCAACGTCAGATTGCAAAATATCCTTTAAAACATCAGCATTTTTTTTATAGCACATATTGACTGGTATATTTGTCCAATAAAGCCGCAGTCTATTCTGCGCAGAAAAATCAGCACTATCAATTAATAAAGGTTTACAATTTAATTCTTTGTTAATTATATTTTTGCTTTCTTCATTCATGCTTGCCACATTTTCAAACAAAAAATATCGTGGCTTGCTTTCATGCAAAGCTCTAACAAACTCAAAAAATAATTTGCTTTTTCCTTGCAAATGCTGTCTTGCTTTGCTCCTGACAATACTTAAGCTTTGGCAAGGGCTCCCGCCTACCAGCAAATCAAATCCATAATATTTAGTAAAATCGGCAGTAGTGACGTCTCCACAATGTTCAATTTGTGGATAGTTCTTTTTACTTACTTTTATAGCATACTTATCAATCTCATACGCTACATACCTTTCGACAGGTATTCCTGTCCTTTCAAGTGCAACCATGCCGCATGATATGCCGTCAAATAAGCTAAGGACATTCATGTCTCTACCTCCTCATACTGCTCAAGTATACACTCCGCGCATATCTGTACGTTGCCAGCCTTGAACAATCGCTCGACTTCCTGCTCACACTCATCACATATGAGTACGGGCACATGTTT
>CALXSW010000171.1 GCA_944391255.1 uncultured Clostridia bacterium
TACTTCATATCTGGGAAATCCGGATTTGGTGCCGTTAATTCGCATAAATATTTATTATTGTTATAATCTATGCTTACGCTTTGTGTCTTCTCTTCCCAGCCCACTGTTGCACCTAAATTTTCAAATATGGTTCTTAATGGAAACAGCGCTTCATTTTCAAACAAAACATCATCCCCATTATTTATCATTTTTTTGTTTATATACAAATTTCCTTTTTCCATACATTTTGCCTCTGTTCCAATTATGTTCTGGAAACATGAAATGATTATCAATATACTTATTATAATTTTATGCATGATCTCACTCTCCTATATCCTAACTTTCAATCTGATATCCGGCAATCCATCTTTCATAAAAGTCAAGGTCTCTATTTTTTAAGGCTTACTTTACTGTCGCCGTACAATCTGATTCATTAACATATGATTTTACTCCATAAAAATCATATGTTGTATTCGCATCTAAGATTAATATATTGGACGCACCATACATGTATATCCTCAAAACACATTACGTCTTTGTCCGATTGGTTGATCGGTTACTTGCGTCATATGTATTTGTCATATAAACGATCAATCATAATAGGATTAACGTAATAAAACTCTGATAATTCCTCTATTATATCACCATTGCTTGATTGAACTATAAACAAAGCGTTTACATATGATATATTTATAATTTTTTTCCTACCATCTTTGTAATTAATTATTATAGTATTATCTGGCGAATCCTGCAAATTTTCCGATTTCGACGGATAAAAATTTATTTTACTAATCCTATTTGTTATATCCCTGATTTCATCTTCTGTAGTGCATATTATAGGTTTAGAGTCTTCTAATATAATAGAACTTATTTCCGTATAATCAATTTTTTCATGATATGATATAGAATATAATAATATAAGTATCAGTATATATGATAATATAATGCATGATAAAGCAACACATAATTTTTTCATAAATATCTCTCCTTTTAAAATAAATAGTATTATCACTATTCAGCAGGATTCTATTCGGGAATCTATATACTACCATCTAATCTCAAAAATATTAAATCCATACGGGGGATATACTGGATTCAGTTCGTATTCCCTAAAAATCCACCCAAATGTTTTCCATTCTTTTATATTGAAAGTATTTTTATCTATAAATTCTCCTATAAATACAAAATCCGAATTATAACAATAAATTGGATATTTTAAATACAAATCCGGCATATTTCCTTCAATGTTTATATGAGATTCTTGATTTTCTGTATTATATCTTTTTTCAATTTTCCATAATGGACCAGTAATTTGATCTATATGACATATAAGTACAGTATCTCCTTGCAATATGTATTTTTCTATTTGTTTATCTTCGAATAATGTCAACTTTATAGGAAATGCCCATACGGCAAAAAATGATATAACAATAAAGATAAGTATAATTTTTATTATGCTAATTTTTTTTATATGCATTTTTCTCTTACCCTTTCTTTCTTAAAACATAACATACAGAGTTACCAGCTTCTAAATGTCAAGGATGACGGACTGCTTTTATTACCTTTGTTTTTCATATTCTACTTTACACTATCAAAATATCAGGGAGAACCGTCGCTGTGTTTTTTAGTCCTATAAGTGACTCTAATCATCACAGCGTGTTACATCCCTTGCATCCCAAATATAAATCTTATTGTCATAGTGAAAAGTAATGATATAGCAGATACTCCCATACCTATTATCAATTGATACCATTTTATCTTCTTTATATCTTTAAACAATTTATTATATAGTTGAATTCCTATAAAAACAAATATATCCATTATAGCAAGTAATAAAAACATTTCAATGTTGCTCTTGGCTATTCTGTTATAAAGCGGTACATCTAACAGATAGCAATACAGAATTCCTATAACAAGATATACAATACTCCACATATATGACACTCTCCTATATCCCAACTTTCAATGTGATATCCGGCAATCCATCTTTCATAAAAGTCAAGGTCTCTGTTTTTTAAGGCTTACTTTACTGTCACCGTCCAATCTGATTTACTAACATATAATTTTACTCCATAAAAATCATATGTTATATTCGCATCTAAGATTAATATATTATTATCTACTGCATAATCAAATAACTGATTATAGTTCAGCCTAGATAAACCATAATTATTCGCTATAGTCCTACCCACTTGATTATTCCGTGATTATCCTTTAAGTAGCTTGATACTGTTCCGTTCTAATTTGCTATGTATACTGCATGGACTGATATATATTATCACCATTATATATCAGCCATGCTTTTCAGAAATGGTGTCATAAAACATCAAAATGTGGAATAATCAAACTTACTAAATATTGTTTTTAATCTTTTATTAATATACAGTCGTCACCACTAAAGATATATTTATTGTCCATACCTTTTATCATACTTACATTTTCAACAAGAATATCTATGTCTTTTGTCTTAATATCCAATTTATATACCTTATTATCATTTGACAAAAAATAGATTTTGTTGTCATCTGTTAACATGTTTAAAATTTCACCTTTGTATAAAGTCTCGACACTATTATTATATATATTAACAGTTAAACGTTCAGGATTATAGAATACAACGCCATATTTAGTAGGCGAAATAAAAAACATATCCTTTGCTGCCAAACCATGTGCTAATTCATTGTATGTATTTGTATTTAAATCATATGAATACAGCCTGCCTTCAAATAGCCGCGCTTCTTCACCATTTTTTATAGAGTTAACATAACTGTCCATTGAAACATCAGCCAAATCAACACTCCAGTAATATAGGTTGTCACTATCAACAACAAATCGTGTTACTAAATTTCCAGTGGATAATTTTTCATTTTCCATTGTTTGTAAATCATATATTGTTATTTCATTATTTATACACACATATAATTTATTTTTATAAAACGCACTTTGCTGATAAGTTCCGCTATTCAGATCCAATAACCATTCCAATTTATCATCAGTTATCTCATATAAGCTATAATCAAAATGATTTTCTGTATAAATACAATATATTTTATCATCTTGCCTTTGGATACTAATAACATTATTACTCAATTCTTCGGCATATCCATCTGTATATTTGAATAAAATATCATTATTCACGTAATATACATCATCATTTACTGACGTATATAGTCCAATGATTTCATTATGTATATTATTATTTTTTTCTTGATTTTCACCACAGGCTGTTAAAATACTAATATTACAAAGTATTAAAGCCAAAAATATTTTTATGTTCATTATTTTTCTCCTTTTGAGCAAACCCTTTAATAATATTTTATTCATTAAACTATAATTTTCATTTTTATAACTCTTGCAACATATTATATACAATAAAAATTTAAATTTTTTATGCCACAACTGCATTGGCAACAACAGCGTAAAATGTTTGTTTCATAAAGTCCTTTTCTATTTTTAACCGATCCTCATTATAGTATGTCATCCTTATATAAGATCCATTTGCGTCAGTTATAATTTCAAAAGAACATTGAGTGTTATAATTCTTAAATGATAGATCTTGCACATATTGGACTTCTCGCCAAAAATTATATAGTTCATCTTTTG
>CALXSW010000172.1 GCA_944391255.1 uncultured Clostridia bacterium
AAGAGCCATATACCTAAGAATACCAGCGCCATGCACGCTGCGGCAATGAAAATATATACTGCGGCATTCGGCAGATTAAAACACAAAAACAATACAGATATGATAACAAAGAGCGCCGCACCCCCAAGCATTACACAAAAACAGATTTGATTTTGTTTCGTGTCTATTATTTTCATTTTACACACCTGTATTCCATTTATATCCCATCCCGCGGACCGTCAATATCATCTTAGGGCTGCCGGGATCATCCTCGATCTTTGTGCGCAGTCTTCGTATATATACGGTAAGCGTATTGTTATCTACATAGTTTTCATCACAGTCCCACAGCCTGCTTAAAATCTGTTCCGATGATAAAACAACATTTGGATTTTCCATAAACATACATAATAGTTTATACTCGCTTGCAGTTAATTCAATGGGTACGCCGTTTTTATATACCTTACCTTTTAAAAGCTTTACACATATACCGTTTGAAAAAAGCTCCGAAACTTCCTGATTAAAATTACCGCTTCTTCTGAGAAGCGCATTGATCCTCGACATCAGTACCGCTAATTTAAAAGGCTTTGTTATATAATCATCGCCTCCTATATCAAGTCCCATAATAATATCCGTTTCCTCATCAGCTGCGGTCAAAAACATTATTGGGATCTTAGACGTTTGTCGTATTCTTTTACATATATCGTAACCTGACCCATCTGGCAACGACACATCAAGAATTGCCAGATCATATTTACCCTCTGTCCAAAGCATTTCTGCCTCCTGTTTTGTTCGGGCGATGTCCGTGTCATACCCTTGCTTTTTCAATGCAAATGACAATCCGTTTATCAGGCTTTGATCGTCCTCCACAAAAAAGATGCGTTTCATTTTGTCTCACCGCCCTCTGTATTGCCGTCCTGTTTTAATATCTCCTTGATCTGGGGAATTGTTTTTCCGTTTTCTTTCAATTCTTTTATATAGGCGATTCTTTTCACAGTTTCCTCTCTCGGATACCGACGTGTTAGCCTCTGTTCCTCCTGCTCAAATGGCAAAAAGCCCTCCTCAGTATAAAATTTCAGTGTGCTGTACCGTGTTTCGGTAAGACGCACCAATTCGCCGATCGTAACAAAATCAGAGGATAAAATGGCTGTCATACTCCTTTGTCTTGACATAATTTTCTCTCTCCTTTATCAGGTAGCTGAGACGATAATTACCACCATAAGCTCCTCTACGTAATTGATCACTTTCGCAATTTCTTTATTTTCCGGGTTATTCTTAATTTCTTTCAGACGCTGTTTTACAGCCTTTTTTTCATATTCGGAAAAAAACTTCATAAGCGCGCCTGTTTTGTCCAGTATCACAGTCAAGGCTGCAATATCCTCAGTCAGCTCTCCGTCCTCTAAAACTTCCGCACGAATGTTTTGAATAATGTTATCAACTGCTTTTTCATCGGGAATATACGCATTTTTATTTCCAAATATACCGCGTTTCTCCTGTTTCACACAGCCTGTTGCTACCAATGAACTGCCTATCGAGTCAATCAACTCATCAGAATTTTTGCTGGTAAAAGCGACAGAAAAATGCTCAATCACTGTTTTAAAATTTACCGGCTGTTTTTTTTCAATATAATCATAAATAGGACTTAAATATTTTTTATCTGATGAAAGTGGTTTTATTATAGATAACTTTTTCCCATCTGTTTCAATAATACCGTCAATCATAAGTTCTACCACTCCTGATGCCGCAACAGCAATAATTCTCTCAAAACTCAAGGCAGGGATTTTTCCTTTACTGCTTAGAGCACAAAGCAAATATTTTTGTGATATTGATAAGCTATTCATAGTATACCTCCCTATATTTATTTTGAATACTAACTACTTATTACTTACTACTTACGATATAAGTATATCAAATTTATACTGCCTTGTCAATACATTTTATTATAATTTATATTGGTATATTAGTAAATCTTCGTTCTCTATCTATGCTTACAATTTTATATTTAAAACAATAACATACCGTATTGACAACTGCTCTATCATATGATATAATCTATTTAGAAAATTTTCTAAATAGATTATGGAAGGGACAATGCCTATGGGGTTTCAGGAAACATTTAAAGCTTTGTCAGATGATGTGCGGCGTGAAATACTGCTTATGCTTCGCAATGGCAAAAAGTCCGCCGGAGAGATAGCCTCTTGCTTTGACATGACAAACGCCACCGTATCTTATCATTTGTCAATATTAAAAAAAGCCGGATTGATAACGGAAGAAAAAGAAAAAAATTATATTTTCTATAAGCTTAATACATCTGTCTTTGAAGATGTGATGATGTGGTTCGCACAATTTAAAGACGGAAAGAAATCAGAATAAATTTGTAACTGTTAAAAAGAGTTACAACACAAGGGAACGGAGTGATTTATATGAAAAATTTATTTAAAAACAGAAGTTATATAATACAGCTTGCAGTATGCCTGATACCATTTATAATCGGCGCAGTATTTTACAATAAAATGCCTGATCAGGTGGCAACACATTTTGACTTTAATTTTCAGCCGGATGATTACAGCAGCCGTGAATTTGCATTGTTCGGAATCCCCGCTGTTATGGTAGGACTGTTTATACTTTGTGCCGGAATGCTTGAGGTCGATCCTAAAAAACGCGGAATGGACGGTAGACTTAAATCAATAACAAGATGGGTTATACCG
>CALXSW010000173.1 GCA_944391255.1 uncultured Clostridia bacterium
GGCGAGGGGAACTATAAGAAAAGCTCTTTCATATGGTATAATTACGGAGGAGCTTAAAACAGATGAAAAACGGTTTGATGAGCCTATAAACAGAAGTGATTTCTGCTATATCGAGTATGAAATGATGAAAAAGCTGAACAAGGCTCCGGAAAAAAGCGAAAATACATTTGAAGACTGCGATGATGATATAATAAGCGCGCTTAGCGGAGTTGGTATAATAGAAGGCACAAGCGCTGTGACGTTTGAGCCGGAAAAGGATATAACGCGCGAGCAGGCGGCTGTTATAATGTCGAGAACGGCGGGATATCTTGGTATACAGCTTGATGAAACTCCGGTCGATATATCTGACGAGATATCCGACTGGGCTGTTATGGCGGTGTATAAGATGTATAACGCCGGATTTATGAACGGAACGGGAAATTCTGAGTTTAACGCATACGGCAGCTATACAAAGGAACAGGCTGCGGCTGTGTGTTTGAGATTGTATGAGTCGCTTTTGGCGAATGATAAATAGGTCAAAAAAGAACAGCGCCCAAAACAGCTGATACGCTTATTTTGGACGCTGTTCTTGTATGTAAAACGATTATCTTACCATTTCATCCTGCGGGCCTGTTGCCTTGTGGGATTTTATTACGGCGCGGATCTCGTCGATAGAGCTTGCGCTCATGTCGCCGGCAACTGTATTCTTAACAGCTGAAAGCGCGTTTCCTACTTCAAGCGCTCTGCGTATATCTCGATCCTTTACAAGACCGTAGAGAACGCCGGCAAGGTACGCATCACCGCTTCCGATACGGTCAACGACTTCTATTTCCTTGTATGGAGCTTCCTCATAGAATTCACCCTCAAACAATATCTTTGAATTGAAGTTATGGCGAGTCGGCGAAACTACCTCACGGCGTGTTGTAGCAACGAGGCGGCAGCCGTAATCGTTTGAGTAGCCTCTCATTATATCCTCAAGCTCGCCCGTTCTTCTGAGCATTCTACGCGATGTTTCCTCTGAAACGAAAAGCATATCAACGAGAGGGAAAATACCTTCAATTACAGGTCTTGCCTCGTCCTCTGTCCAAAGTGCGGCGCGGTAGTTTACGTCAAATGAGATGAGCGCGCCTGCTTCCTTAAATCGGCGTATAACCTCAAGCGATACCTCGCGCAGCTCCGGTGAAAGAGCGAGAGTAATCGAGCTTATATGGAATATTTTTGCCTCATTATATACTTCCGGATTGATCTCGTCAAGAGTGAGCGAGTTTACAGATGATCTTGCACGGTCATATATGCATGATGACTTACGCGGATAAACACCGCTTTCGTAGTAATAGATACCGAGTCTTCTTTCCGGCGATTCATCGTATACGAGATGGTCGTCTGATACGTTTCCGTAGCGTATCTTGTTTCTTATAAAGTTACCCATTTTGCTTTTTGGAAGCTTTGTTATGATACCGCTTCTTAGTCCGAGCATAGCGGCTCCCGACACAACATTAAGCTCCGATCCACCGGCATTTTTTTCAAAAGTTTCGCTCTGTGAAATCTTTTCTTTGCCCGGTGGTGACAAGCGAAGCATTACTTCGCCCATGCCTATAAGATCAAATTTTGTATTTTCCTTGAAGTCAAACATTTTCCGTTCCTCCTTTGAGTTTTATTATATATTATTATATAATATTATTCGTAAATAATCAATAGCTTTATGAAAAACTTACAGAAAAAAATTGATTGAAAAAAGGCGCGTTATATGGTAAAATAAAGATAAGAAATAAACGCAGAATAAAGTAAAAGGAGGGATTTTTGATGATGGATCTCAAAATATTATGCGATAAGATAGAGCTTCCGGAGGAGATGAAGAAAAAGGTGCTTTCGGCGTCTATGCGTATTGATAAGTCGAACGTTGAGAGATTTTATGAAAGTCTTAAAGACAGCGCTTTGTGGGACAGCAGCCTTGATGAGATGAGAAAAATTCTTGGAAAGGACGATGACGGAAGCGAGATTTTGACGGTGATGCTGCTTTGTGCTGTAAAGGCATATGAGGAGTATACGAAAAAAGGCATAGGCGAGGATATATTCGTTGAAACGATGAAGTTCTGCACAAGGTTCGTAAACGAGCATCACAGCGCCTATGGCACATATTCATTCGTATGGGCATGGTGGTTCCCGCGTCAGCTTTCACTGCGCGAATTCCGTATCGGCGCTCTTGAATATGAGATGATAGAAAAGGACGGAGAGCCGCTTATAAATATGCATATACCGGCTGACGCCGATCTGAGCGAAATGAGCGTGAAAAGCTCGTACAACGCGGCGCGTGAATTCTTCTGCAAATTCTTCCCCGAATACGAAAACGCTGATATGGTATGCGACTCGTGGCTGCTTTCATCGCAGCTTTTAGATATGCTCCCATCTGATTCAAATATAATACGGTTTCGCGCAATGTTTGACATAGAGAAGGAGCAGGAGGACAGCAATGCCGGTGTTAGGTGGGTATATAAGAGAGATGATATACCGACAGAAGAGCTGCCGGAAAAGACAAGTTTACAGAAAA
>CALXSW010000174.1 GCA_944391255.1 uncultured Clostridia bacterium
AACAATAGCCGCTCCGGTCTGCGGCGAGATACTTTCGGAGTGCCTTGACTATCTCGGTGTTCCTAAGCAGTATGACGACGGCACAGAGGAGGAAATTCTGTCGATCGTTCCTGAACTGAGAAATTCAGATCTCAGCGCGGCAAAAACAAAGGTTTCTGACGCTGGACTTGACTATATAGTAAAAGGCGACGGCGAGACGGTTATCGATCAGCTCCCATTGCCTGACGAGCGTCTTTCAGAAGATTCAATAGTTATTCTTTACACGGAGGAGCATGACGAAAACGAGCTTATCGCTGTTCCGGATCTGACAGGAACGTCAGTGAGTGACGCGCGCGATATCCTTAACGGACGCGGCTTGAATTTTGAGATAAGCGGCGCGGGACATAGTGAATCGTATAATGCTTACGCTGTTTCCCAGAGCGTGGAACCGGGTGTTGAGGTTGCGCCGGGAACGGTAATAGGCGTGGAGTTCAGACAGCAGACGAGCGACTGATAAATATAATTACCAATTATCGAGGGGGTATATTCATGATAGCAAATGAGCTGTTCGGTGAAATGTGCAGCGAAGAACTGCTCGGAAAAGATATTACGGGCATTGCCTACGATTCCAGAAAGGTGTCAGAGGGCAACGTGTTTATATGTATAAAGGGCTATGAAACAGATGGACACAGATTTGCGGCGTCAGCTGTTGAAAACGGCGCGGCGGCGATCATAGCAGAAGATGAGATAGATGTGAGCGTTCCGGTAATGTATGTCAAGAATTCAAGACGTACTATGGCGGAGCTTGCGTGCAGATTTTACGGTGATCCGGCATCAAAGTTCTCTCTTGTCGGAATAACAGGAACTAACGGAAAGACTACAAGCACATATCTTATAAAGAGCATACTTGAAACAGCCGGAAAAAGAGTCGGAATAATCGGAACTAATCAGAATATAATCGGCGATAAGGTTCTGCTCACAAAAAGTACTACTCCTACAACTCCGAACGCGCTCGAATTGCAGCAGCTTTTCACGGAAATGGTAAATAACGGCGCTCAGTATGTTGTAATGGAAGTTTCAAGCCACGCGCTTGAGCTTGACAGAGTTTACGGCTGTAAATTCGATGTAGGTGTTTTCACGAACCTGACACAGGATCATCTCGATTTCCATAAGACTATGGAAAATTATTTCAATGCTAAAGCTAAGCTTTTTGATATTTCAGAAAAGGGCGTTGTAAATTACGATGATGAGAGCGGAAAGCGCATATATGAAAAAGGCAGCTGCGCTGATATAATGCGTGTCGGACTTGGCGCGGAATGTGATCTTAAGGCGGAGAATATATCATTCTCATCGCGCGGCGCTGATTTTGATATGGTGTACGGCGGCAAGGCGTATAAGGCTCATATTCAGATACCGGGAGAATTCAGCGTGTATAACGCTGTCTGCGCTGCCGGCGCGGCGTTGCAGCTTGGCATAGATATAGAAACAGTTATAGAAGGACTTGCAAACGCTGTAGGCGTGGTAGGACGTGTTGAGGTCGTTCCGACAGACACAGACTATACCGTTATCATAGATTACGCGCACACGCCTGACGGACTTGAAAATATCATAAATTGTGTAAAAGGCTTTGCCGAGGGCAGAACGATCACAGTGTTCGGCTGCGGCGGCGACCGTGACAGCGCAAAGCGCGCCGTTATGGGCGAGATAGCCGGACGTCTGTCAGATTACAGCATAATAACATCAGATAACCCTCGCACAGAGGATCCGGAAAAGATAGTGCGGATGATAGAAGAGGGAATGAAAAAAACAGACGGCGAGTATATCCTCATAACAGACAGACGCGAGGCTATAGGCTGCGCTCTTGATATGGCAAAGAAGGGCGATGTCATAATCCTTGCGGGAAAAGGTCAGGAAACATATCAGATAATCGGAAAAGAGAAGTTTGATTTTGATGAGAGGATCGAGGTATACAAGCATTTAAGAAACCGATAATATAATGATACGGCTGCCGCGGATTTTCAAGCGGCGCTGTAAATAATCAGTATCGGTCAGATTATATCGAAATACAGGGGACTGGGCGCTTTTGTGGGCACAGCCCCTTATTGCATGATATAGGGTAAACCGGTCGGGGTATCTATAAACGGAGGATCATTTTAAAATGCAGATTTTAACTTCAGAGGACATATTGAAAGCCACAGGCGGAAGGATAATTTCGGGCGGTGAGCAGAGTTTGGAATTTGACGGGATAACAACGGATTCGAGAGCGGTCAAAAATGGTATGCTCTTCATTCCGCTTGCCGGAGAACGCTTTGACGGCCATGATTACATAGTATCAGCCGCGGAGCATGGCGTGTCAGCCGCGCTCACTCATAAGGAAGAAACGGACGCTTGCGGAATAATGCTTATAAAAGTGGACGACACGCGAAAGGCGCTTGGCGATATAGCGCGGTATTATAAGCAGAAATATTTCGTTCCGTCAGTAGCTATAACGGGAAGCGTAGGCAAGACTACAACAAAGGATATGATAAGCGCCGTTTTGTCGGAGCATTTCAGAACGCTCAAGACACCGAATAATTTCAATAATGATATAGGCGTTCCGCTCACGATATTCGGACTTGAAAAGGAACACGAGATGGCAGTTATAGAAATGGGAATGAACCATTTCGGAGAGATAGAGTATCTTTCGGGAATAGCTTTGCCTGACGCGGCTGTCATAACAAATATAGGAATGTCGCATATAGAAAATCTCGGCTCTCAGGAGGGTATATTCAAGGCGAAAATGGAGATCACATCGAGATTTGGCAGTGAAAACACGTTGTTTGTAAACGGTGACGACAAATTTTTGAAAAATGTCAGCTCTGATGTGTACAGTGTTGTAAAATACGGATTAGATCAGAGCTGTGATATATACGCGAAGGATATTGTAAATAACGGTCTCAGCGGCATATCGTTTACAGCTGTATGCCGTGACACAGAGTTTAAGGCTGAGGTAACTCAGCCGGGTATACATAATGTTTATAATGCGCTCGCGGCGATAGCTGTAGGAATGCATTTCGGAGTAACGGCTGAGGAGTGCGTGTCAGGACTTAAAAACTGCGTTTACACATCGCAGCGGCTTGAGGTCATAACGCATGGCAATATTGAGGTCATAAACGATTGCTATAACTCGTCGCCCGATTCAGTAAGGGCGGCGCTTAAGGTGCAGCAGCAGTCATTGATGAAGCGCCGTATCGCTGTTCTCGGCGATATACTTGAAATGGGCGAATTCGCGCCGAAAGCGCATTATGAGCTTGGGGCGGACGTTGCGTCTGCCGGCGTGGATATGCTGATAACTGTCGGCGAGAACGCGTCAAAAATGGCTGACGGCGCGCGTGATGCGGGAATGACGAATATCGTTTCATATGAAAAGACTGACGATATTATAGCGGATCTGCCCGAGCTTCTCAAGGACGGCGGAAGCGTGCTTGTAAAGGCGTCGCACGGTATGCATTTTGAAAAAATAACTAACGCAATAAAGGAGATATGATCATGGCTTTGTTTACAACGATAGGAGTTCATATATTGCTGCCGCTGCTTGTCGCATTCGCGGTGGCGGTCATGCTGGGGCCTTCATTTATAAATTGGCTCCATAAATTAAAATACGGTCAGGAAATAAGAGAAGAAGGCCCGTCATGGCATCAGAAAAAATCGGGTACGCCTACGATGGGCGGTATCATTTTCATGGCAGGCATAGTTGCCGCGACTATTGCCACGGTGGCAGTTTCGGCAGTCGGACCGGATACGGCTCAGTTTGACGTAAGCTCATATATAGGTCTTACAATAGCGTCACTCGCGTTCGGAGCTATCGGTTTTATAGATGACTACATAAAGGTAGTAAAAAAGAGAAATCTCGGTCTTACGGCGCTGCAGAAGTTTTTAGCGCAGCTTGTTGTCGCTGTTGTATATGTAATAGTGATGTACGCCACAGGCTCGCTTTCACCGTCTGTTGAGATACCGTTTATCCATTATGATCTTGTGCTGCCTATATGGCTTTATGTGCCGTTCATATTGTTTGTTATAGTCGGTGTAGTAAACGCCGTAAATCTTACAGACGGACTTGACGGACTCGCGTCAAGCGTTACTGTCGTTGTCGCGCTTTTCTTCCTTGCGGTCACGGCTGTCGGCGAAAATGTCATGTATGATGTTTCAGCGTTTTCAGCGGCAGTGATAGGCGGACTTCTCGCGTTTCTTATATATAATAAATATCCGGCAAAGGTGTTCATGGGCGATACAGGCTCTCTGTTCCTTGGCGCGTCTGTTGTGTTCATGGCTATAAACACAGGCAAGGTCATATATCTGATCCCTGTCGGATTCATATATTTTGCCGAGACACTGTCAGTTATAATCCAGACATCATATTTCAAGTATACTAAAAAGAAATACGGCGAGGGCAGACGAGTGTTCAAAATGACGCCTATCCACCATCATTTTGAGATGTGCGGATGGAGAGAAACAAAGATCGTAAGAGTGTTTACGCTTGTGACACTGCTGTTATGCGTTATAGCATATGTTATTTGATAAAGGGGAGAACTGTTGATGGCAAGCTCAAAAAACAGCGGAAATCTTAGAAAAAGGCCCGGAACAAGGCAGGTCAGAAGAACCACCTCATATAGCGAAACGAACCGGTACAGAACATCTACCGGCAGAACAGCCGAAAGAGAACGCAATATGCGTTACAGAACATACAGCGAAAGCCGGTACAGAACACCGTATATAAGTCCTGTTCCGTCAAATAACAATAAATCGGCTGAAAGAACGGCAGTAAAAAAGAAGAAGAAGATATCATTATTCAAGCGCGGAGATATAGACTACACGCTGTTGTTCCTCGTAATACTCATTGTCGCGATCGGACTTATAATGATGCTTTCCGCGTCTGCTCCGGCCGGAAAGTCGCTGCACGATGACTCGTATTATTTCTTTAAGCGTCAGCTTCTCTTTATAGTTGTGGGATTTGTAGGAATGTACGTTATTTCAAGGATAAACCTTGATAATTTTACGCGTTATGTGCCGAAGGCGTTTTTTATCTGTGTCGTTCTGCTTGTTCTTGTTCTTATACCTGGTATAGGCGTAAAGGTAAACGGCGCGCGTCGCTGGCTCAATATTCCGGGTATTCAGCTTCAGCCGTCTGAATTCATGAAACCTGTAATAGCTATGTATATAGCGTTCATGGTCCAGAACGGCAAGCTTGATCTTAAAAAGCTCAAGGACAATATAAAATGTCTTGGCTATGTTGCAGTTGTGGCAGCGCTTTTGATGATGGAAACGCATCTTAGCGGAACACTTGTTATAGTGGGTATCGCCGGTTGTGTTATGATCGCGGCAGGCACGCCGATAAAGCCGATAATATTAGGCGGCGTACTGCTGTCGGCGCTTGTGTTCGTATACCTGCAGTTTGACGAGGTCAGAATGGAGCGTCTTACATCGTTCCTTGACCCGTTCGCATACTCTCAAGACGAGGGATATCAGGTAACGCAGAGCATATACGCCATAGGCTCGGGCAGATTGTTCGGACTTGGACTCGGTCAGAGCGTGCAGAAGTATTCGCATCTTCCGGAGCCGTACAATGACTTTATCTTTGCTATCGTATGCGAGGAACTGGGATTTGTAGGCGCGGTTATAATAATAATCCTTTTCGCGGCGCTCGTAACGCGAGCGGCGAGAATAGCGGTCGCGGCGCCTGATGTGTGGTCATGTCTGACTTGTATCGGTATCGCATCGCAGCTCGGTATCCAGACGTTTTTGAATATAGGCGTTGCGACGTCGCTCATACCGAACACAGGCGTGTCGCTCCCGTTCTTCAGCTACGGCGGAACGTCTATCATGACGCTGCTTTTGGAGATGGGTATTCTGCTTAATATATCAAGAAAGAGTGTAAAACAATAAAATGCTTTCGGCTCCCGTCCCGGCTTGGGAAGGGAGCCGAATCTTAAAAAGGAGTTTTTGTGATGAAAGTAATATTTGCCGGCGGCGGAACAGGCGGACATATAAATCCGGCTATATCAATAGCAGATTTTGCCGCGTCAAAGGAAGAAAATTTTGAGGCGCTTTTTATAGGAACGAAGAGAGGTCTTGAGTCAAAGCTCGTTCCGGCTGCGGGATATGATATAAAATATATAGATATAGAGGGATTCAGCAGAAAGAATATGCTGAAAAATGTCGGCGTCATGAAAAAGCTTATGGAGTCGCGCAGAGAATGCAGAAAGATAATACGCGAGTTCAAGCCTGACTGCGTCGTATGCACAGGCGGATATGTGAGCGGCCCTGTAGCTATGGCGGCGTATAAGGAAAAGGTGAGCGCGCTTATCCATGAGCAGAACGTCTATCCGGGACTTACAGTAAAGGGTTCGGAGAAATATGTTGATTATCTCGCGCTCAGCTTTGATGAAACTGTAAACTTCCTTAAAAAGAAGGAAAAATGTGTTGTAACCGGTAATCCTATACGCCCGGAGATACTGAAAGCGGACAGAGAAAGCGCGCGTAAAAAGCTTGGAATAAAAGGCAGGTTTATACTTGTGTTCGGCGGAAGTCTTGGCGCTGACAGGATAAATGAAACGGTTATAGGAATGCTGCCGGAGCTTAGAAAGGACAGGAGTATAAAGCTGCTGTTCGGAACGGGCGACAGGAATTACGCGAAGGTAAAGAAGCTGGCGGCAGACAAGGGCATAACGGATCATGACAGCAATATAGAGATCGTTCCGTATATAAATAATATGGCAGACGTAATGGCGGCGGCAGATATAGTTGTGGCGCGCTCGGGCGCTATAACGGTGTCGGAGCTTGCGGCGCTCGGCAAACCGTCTGTGCTTATCCCATCGCCAAACGTTGTAAGAAACCACCAGGAGCAGAACGCGCGCGAGTTTGAGAAGAACGGCGCCGCGGCGGTGATAACAGAATCGGAGCTTTCATCAGATGTGCTTTGGGAAAAGCTCAAGACAATGCTAAATGACAAGAAAGCGCTTGATGCAATGTCTGAAAACGTATTGAAAATGGCAAAAACTGACGCGCTCGAAAAGCTCTATGAGCTTATGAAAGCTATGTCGGATAAGTGATAAAGATATGGTGACAGACAGGGATGGTCCTTTTTTGTCAACTTTTTGAGAAAAGTTGACAAAAAAGGACCGTCCCCGTCTGTCACTACAGAGATCACTATTTCAGCTGATTTTACTGAAATACCAAAGAATACAGTAACAATAAC
>CALXSW010000175.1 GCA_944391255.1 uncultured Clostridia bacterium
GAGAAACCGTAAAATATGATAAGACGGTCGTTGCCCTGGGAAATTTTGACGGGTTGCATAGGGCGCATATGGTTATAATGGCCAGATGCAAAAGATATGCGAGAGAAAAAGGATACAAATGCGGGGTTTTGCTTTTTAACGAGCATACGCTGAGCGTTATAACGAACAGAGCTGTGAAGATAATTACGCCTGAAAAACAAAAGCTTGAAATACTTGACACAGTCGGTATGGATTTTGTATATATGCGTGATTTTGATAAAGAGTATATGAGTCTGTCACCGGAGGAGTTTGTGGCAAGACTTGTCAAATATCTGAATGTGGCGGCCGTTTGCGTGGGGTATGATTATACGTTTGGCCATAAAGCGAGTGGAAATGCTGATACGCTTAAGGCGCTTGGCAAAAAATATGGATTCGATGTTGTAGTTATCGATGAGATAGATTTTGAAGGACTCGCTGTAAAAAGCACAACTATAAGGCAGATGGTAAGCGATGGAATGATAGAAAAAGCAAACGGACTGCTGGGCAGAAATTTCGAGATAACCGGAAGAGTTATAAGAGGATTTCAAAACGGCACAAAGATCGGTATACCGACTGCGAATATTGAATATGAAAGCGACAGGCTGATTCCGCAAAGCGGAGTTTATGGCGGCTATACATATGTTGACGGAAAAAAATATAAAAGCGTGATAAACGTTGGTAATAATCCGACCTTCAATGCGGATAAAATAACAATAGAAAGTCATATTCTCAATTTTAATGAGAATATTTATGATAAAACAATAAGTGCCGTGTTTGTAAAAAGACTGCGCGGCGAGATAAAATTCAATGGGATAGATGAATTGGTAAAACAGATAAGATATGATATTGAGAGAGTCAGAAAGGAATTGGTGTAAAATGTTTACAAGTGTGATTCTGGCAGCAGGTATGGGCACAAGAATGAAGTCGGAGATGCCTAAGGTGATCCATAAGGTATGCGGCAAAGAATTGGTAAAATGGGTAATAGACGCGTCAAAGAAAGCGGGCGCTGAAGATGTGGTCGCTATAATAGGCCACAAGGCTGAAATGGTTAAGCCTGTAATAGAGAACGACGCTAAGATCGCTATTCAGGCGGAGCAGCTTGGCACAGGTCATGCCGTAATGCAGGCTGTGGATTTTATAAAGGCGTCAAAGGGCTGTGTTGTAGTTCTTAATGGAGATACTCCGCTTATAAGACCTGAAACTATAGTTGAAGCTGTTGACTACCACGCAGCTACAGGAAACAGCGCCACAGTTATTACAGCTGTGCTTGACGATGCTACAGGCTACGGAAGAATAGTTCGCGGAGATGACGGAAGCGTTTTGAAGATAGTCGAGCAGAAGGACGCGAGCGACGAGGAGAAGAAGATAAACGAGATCAATTCGGGAATGTATGTATTTGATGCTGAAAGTCTTGTTTCAGCTCTTTCAAAGCTCACTCCGAACAATGCTCAGGGCGAGTACTACTTAACAGATACTCTTGAGATACTTCGCGGCGAGGGTAAAAAGATCGGCGGATTCGCTATAAAGGACAATGACGAGATACGCGGTATAAATAACAGGATCCAGCAGAGCGAGGCGGAAGCTATAATGCAGGATAGAATAAATAAGTACCATATGACAAACGGTGTAACTATTATAAATCCGTCAAGCGTATTTATAGGCGCGGAGGTCGAGATAGGTCAGGATACAGTTATAGCGTCAAATGTCACTCTCACAGGCAGAACAAAGATAGGCAGGAACTGTTCTGTTGAAATGGGCTGCCGCATAGAGAATTCTGTTATAGCTGACAATGTGGATATACTAAACTCTGTTATACTTGACAGTGAGGTGGGCGAGGGAACGCATGTAGGCCCGTTCGCGTATATAAGACCTAACTGTAAGGTGGGCAGCGATGTAAAGGTCGGCGACTTTGTAGAGATAAAGAATTCTGTTATAGACGACAGAACAAAGATATCTCATCTAACATATATTGGTGACAGTGATGTCGGAAAGAACGTAAACTTTGGCTGCGGAACAGTTACATGTAACTATGACGGCAAGGATAAGTTCAGAACGATCATTGAGGATGATTCGTTTATAGGCTGCAACACAAATCTTGTATCGCCTGTTCATCTCGGACAGCGCTCATATATAGCAGCCGGCTCAACGATAACAGATGATGTTACAGAGGACACTCTTGCTATAGCGAGAGCAAGACAGGTAAATAAGCCTGAATGGGATAAGAATAAATATTCATCAAGAAAGAGCTGAGCTTTTTGGAGAGGTATTGAATAATGGCATGAGGGAGTCTTAAAAAGACTCCCGTTGTTTGCTTTAAACAGAAAGGGAGAACTAATGTATTTGGTAGTAGGACTCGGAAATCCGGGAACGCAATATGAAATGACACGTCATAATATAGGATTTCACACAATAGATTATATTGCAGACGAGCTGAATGTTAAGATAAAAAAGCTGAAGTATAAGGCGCTTTACGGAGAGTGCGAGATAAACGGGGAAAAAGTATATCTCGTAAAGCCGCAGACTTATATGAACCTCAGCGGAGACAGCGTTGTTGAATTTGTTCGGTTCTTTAAGATACCTGTTGAAAATGTCATTGTCATAAGCGATGATATTTCTCTTGAAACGGGCAGGATAAGGATAAGGCCAAAGGGAAGCGCGGGCGGACATAACGGCTTGAAATCTATAATATATCAGCTCAATTCAGACGAGTTTGCGCGCGTGAGAATAGGCGTAGGCTCGCCTCAGCATGCTGATCATGATCTGGCGGATTATGTGCTCGGAAGATTTACGAAGGACGAGATACCTGTCCTTGAAGATGCGATAATAAGATCGTATAAGGCGGTGCGTGAAATAATAGGACGCGGAGTTCAGTCTGCGATGAATAAATATAACGGCAAATAAAAGCGGGAGTTTAATGCAAAATGAATTTAGCGACAGTTTTAACTGAATATA
>CALXSW010000176.1 GCA_944391255.1 uncultured Clostridia bacterium
AAAAAAATTACCGCACCCAAACAGGATGCGGTATAAATCTTAATTATCATCAGAATCCGCGTCTGTGACGCGCTACCTCTTTCATTCTTTCCATAGCTCTGAGCAGCGATGCCTGAGTCAGGTAATACTCCTGACGGCTCGATTCCTGTCTTAACCGCTCCTCGGCTCGCTCCTTTGCCTCCTGAGCACGCTTGAGGTCGATCTCTTCCGGACGCTCTGCCGTGTCTACAAACACTTCTACAGAATTATTCTTAACATATGCGAAACCCTGACCTGTTAAGAAAAACTCTTTTTTTCCGTCAGGCGATGTGATACGCGTTTCACCTACTGACATAGCCACAAGCAGATCCTCGTGATTTGCCATTATACAGTATTCACCGTCTGCCGCCGGAACAACAAGAGATAGACATTCGCCGTCATAAACGACTTTATCTGTAGCATAAAGCTTCAAATTAAATACTTCAGCCATATCTAACCTCCGTATTACAATGTTTTTGCCTTTTCGATTACATCCTCGATAGTTCCGACATTAAAGAACGCATTTTCCGGATATTCATCCATATCTCCGTTTATTATCGCCTTAAAGCCGCGAACCGTTTCCTTTACAGGCACATATTTTCCGGCTACACCTGTAAATGTTTCAGCTACATGGAATGGCTGAGAAAGGAATCTCTCGATCTTTCTCGCTCTGTAAACGGTGAGTTTATCGCTGTCTGAAAGCTCTTCCATACCGAGGATCGAGATGATATCCTGCAGCTCCTTATATCTCTGCAATATCTCCTGAACTGCGCGGGCAACTTCATAATGTTCCTCGCCTACAACGTCAGGCTCAAGTATTCTTGAGTTTGATTCAAGAGGATCTACAGCCGGGTATATACCTTTTTCAACTATCTTTCTTGACAAAACAGTTGTCGCGTCAAGATGCGCGAATGTAGTTGCCGGAGCCGGGTCTGTAAGGTCATCGGCAGGAACGTATACCGCCTGAACAGACGTTACCGAACCTTCCTTCGTAGATGCTATTCGCTCCTGAAGCTGACCCATTTCAGTAGCCAATGTTGGCTGATAACCAACGGCTGAAGGCATTCGTCCCAGCAGAGCCGAAACCTCTGAGCCTGCCTGTGTGAAACGGAATATGTTATCTATAAACAAAAGCACGTCCTGATGCTTTACATCACGAAAATATTCAGCCATTGTAAGTCCCGTTTCCGGCACACGCATACGCGCGCCAGGCGGCTCATTCATCTGACCGAAAACAAGCGCTGTCTTTTTGAGAACACCCGATTCGCCCATTTCTGTCCACAAGTCGTTACCCTCTCTTGAACGCTCTCCTACACCTGTAAATATAGAATATCCGCCATGCTCTGTGGCGATATTGCTTATAAGCTCCTGTATAAGAACCGTCTTACCAACGCCGGCACCGCCGAACAGGCCGATTTTACCGCCCTTTGCGTAAGGCGCGAGCAAGTCTATTACCTTGATACCAGTTTCAAGCATTTCAACAACAGGGCTCTGATCCTCGAACTTAGGCGGCTTTCTATGGATAAGCCATTTCTCGCCTTCGAGCTGTTCACCGTCATCTATACATTCACCAAGCACATTGAACAGACGACCAAGAGTCTTTTCACCTACAGGCACCTTTATGCCCGCTCCCGTTGCCGTTACCTCCATGTCACGATACAAGCCGTCACTTGACGCAAGCATTATGCATCGCGCAACATTGTTACCGGTAAGCTGAGCAACTTCCATAACTCTCTTCTCATCATTCACATAGACCTCAAGCGCGTCCTTGATAGCCGGCAGCTCGCCATGCTCGAATTCTACGTCAACTACAGGTCCCATGACCTGTATGATCTTACCGTTATTCATTATATGAGGAAGCCTCCTCTCCAAAATATATGTTGATTTATTTCTTCAATTTAATTTTCGATTTGATTTTCGATTTATTTCTTCTTTAAAGCCTTTGCTCCGCCGACTACCTCAGTTATCTCCTGAGTTATCTTCGCCTGACGGATCCTGTTATATTGGATCGACAATTCTCTAAGCATATCCGATCCCGCGTCTGTGGCTGCCTGCATCGCGTTAACTCGCGAGTTCTGCTCACAGCAGTACGCCTCGACAAGCGTTGAATATATATATCCCGCTACGCATAGAGGCGCGACTGATGACAGAACTGCCTCCGGAGATGGGAACATCGGAACGCTCGAATAATCTCCGCTTTCATCCTCGTAGTCCTCTCTTGAAAGAGGGAGTATACGAGTTATAGCCGGAACCATTTCATTTGATCCTGCCATTCTTGTGTAGATTATAAAAAGCTCGTCAAATTCCTTTGCCTTGAATTTATCGATCATCGTGGCAGCTATCTTTCTCGCTCTGCCAAGCGATGGATTCTGAGCTGTGTAATGGAACATCTCGTCTATGTTATATCCTCGGGCGCGGAAATAATTTTCACCGACCATTCCCACAACATACAGACTGCTGCCATTCATAGGCTGAGCAAGCTCCTGCTCAGCAAGCTTCAGAACATTGTGGTTATACGCGCCTGCCAGACCTTTATCGGCTGTGATCACCATAAAGCCCTTTTTTCTGTTTTCAGGCGCGATATGAGCAGTATCACCGAATACATTATGCGAAATATGCGGCGCATGAGTAAGAACACTCGATATGATATTGTCCAGTCTGTTAAAATACGGTTCAGTATTTTCCAGAGCCTGCTTCGCTTTGCGGAGCTTGTTGGTGGATATCATATACATCGCGTTGGTTATCTTCATAGTATCCTTGATACTGCTTATACGTTCCTGTATTTCGCTTAAATTAGCCATAAATACACATCCTTACTGTCAGACGATATGCAAGGTGTCAAAAAATTTCCTTGCCGTAGCGACGATCTTCTCGCGTATCTCATCTGTGAGAACCTTTTCATCAGTCAGCTGTTTTACGACTGTGGCAGCGTTGTTGTCAAAGAATTCAAGCAGTTTCTTCTGTATCTTCTTGATCTCTTTAGCATCAACGTCAACAAACATTTTCTCTGTCGCCACAACAAGCGTTATTACCTGATGTGCCATGCTCATCGGGTTGCACAGCGGCTGCTTTAAAAGCTCCATAAGACCTTTTCCGTATTTCAGCTGTTTCTGCGTTCCCTCGTCAAGATCTGACGCGAACTGTGTAAATATTTCCATTTCACGATACTGCGCGAGATCTATTCTGATAGAACCGGCAGCCTTTTTCATAGCCTTTGTCTGAGCCGCGCCGCCGACACGCGATACTGATAATCCGACGTTTACCGCCGGTCTCATACCTGAATTGAAAAGACTGCTTTCAAGGAATATTTGACCGTCTGTAATTGATATTACGTTTGTTGGTATATACGCCGAAACATCGCCTGCCTGTGTTTCTATTATCGGCAATGCTGTTATCGAACCGCCGCCGAGCTTATCACTGAGCTTGCTTGATCTCTCAAGCAGACGTGAATGAAGATAGAATACGTCGCCCGGATATGCCTCACGGCCCGGTGAACGCTCAAGCAAAAGCGACAGCTCTCTGTATGCCACCGCATGCTTTGACAGATCATCATAAACTATAAGCACACTCTTGCCCTTATGCATGAAATATTCCGCAAGCGCTGTTCCCGAATAAGGCGCGATATACTGCACAGGCGACGGCTCGCTCGCCGTAGCGCTTACGATTATACTGTAGTCCATAGCGCCGTTGTCCTTAAGAGTGTTTACAAGCTTTGCAACTGTCGATGCTTTCTGTCCTATAGCGACATATACACAGACAACATCTTTTCCCTTCTGATTCAATATAGTATCAATAGCGATAGATGTCTTTCCTGTCTGACGGTCGCCTATTATAAGCTCTCTCTGTCCTCGTCCTATAGGGAACATCGAGTCGATAGAAAGAATACCCGTTTCCATAGGCTCGCATACCGACTGACGGTCTATTATTCCCGGTGCCGGACGCTCGATAGGATAATAATCATCAGCCGCTATTTCTCCAAGCCCGTCTATCGGATCGCCAAGCGCGTTCACGACGCGGCCAAGGAATGCATCACCTACAGGGATACCGGCTGTCTTCTCTGTTCTTGTTACCTTAGTGCCTTCTCTGATCTCGCCCTCAAGATCAAAAAGAATACATCCAAGCTCATTTCTGCGTATATCCTGTATCATACCCTTTACGCCGTTTTCAAACACAACTATCTCGCCGTACTGGGCATGATCTATACCGTAAATATTGGCGATACCGTCACCTACATATGTAACGGTTCCAACTTCACGATTCTTTTTTTCTATTTCATAGTTTTCTATTTCACTTTTTAATATAGCTACAATCTGTTCTGAACTGATAGAACTCAAATCGCTCACCTCCGAATTAATTTTTGACTTAATCCCTTTAAATGACCGCGCACACTATGATCGATCTCCTCATCGCCCACCTTTATGATGAACCCGCCAAGCAGATCTTTATCCTCAGTGAGAGTAAGTTTTATACTTGTCTTGCCGTAATCCTTTAAAAGCTTCTTTTTTATACCGTCGAGCTGCGCGTCAGACGGTGCGGTCGTATACACGAGTTCCGCGACAAGCTCTCCTGCCGCCTCATCCGCTATAGCCTCGTACGCGTCACATATCTCAAAAAATAAAGCAACTGAACCGTTGTCACAGAGCAGCTTTATAAAATTCCTCACCGATTCCGGGAATAATTTATCTATGACCGCTCTTTTTGACGATATTTTAATAGAAGGATTTACAAGAGCCTCCATCAACTCAGGAGCGCATTCAAATATTTCGCGCGATTTATCAAGAGCCTGTTTTTCAAAGCCAAGCTCGAATATTGCTTTTGCATAATTAATGGCTGTCTGAGTCATCCGCATCACCCGATTTCGTCAAAAACTTTTCGTACAGCGAATTGTCTATGCTTGAAAGGTCGCTGTTTTCAAGTACCTTCTTTGTCGCGTCTATCGCGATATCCGCGATCTGGGACTGCAATTCAGAAATAGCCTTATCTTTTTCAAGATCCATACTCTTTCTCGCTCTTTCAACGATTCCGGCAGCCTCTGAATTTGCGTTTCCTATCATCTTATCGTACTCAATCTGAGCATTCTTTCTTGCCTGCGCTATCATATCAGCTGACTTTTCCTCAACTGAAGCTATTTTTTCATTCCATAGATTTTCCAACGCCCTCGCGTTTTCCTCGGAATTTTTAGCATGACGCAGACCTTTATCTATAATAGCCTGACGCTGCTCTATAACTTTTCTGATAGGCTTTATAAGCACAAGACGCATAACAGCATACAGAACGATTAGGTTTATTAATATGAAAAGTATATCCCAAAGTTCTACTCTAAGCATACCCATTCGTCCTCCTTTTTGCTTAATATGTTAGCTGTGATAAGGATCAACCCTTTACCATGAGCATGATAAGAGCTACAACGAATCCGTAAATAGCTGTTGCCTCGGCAAGAGCCGCACCAAGCAAAAGGTTTGAAGTTATCTTTGAAGCAGCCTCCGGCTGTCTTGCGACTGATTCAACGGCACTTGATACCGCTTTACCTATACCTAAACCTGCGCCCAAACATGGGATAGCAACTGCTATAGCTGCTGCAAAATACAAAATTGCTGAATCTGTCATTTTCTTTCTCTCCTTAATCTTTATTATAATATTTATGCCTTTCGGCACATTGATTTGAAAGCGTTCCGCTGCCGCCTATACGGCAAATCTGCTTTCTTTATTCAACAGCTTCCTGTATATAGAGAGCCGTTAAAAACGTAAACACATAAGCCTGAATACATCCGTCAAAAATATCGAGGTACAGGCTCACAAACGCCGGCAAGAACACCGGCACAACGCATTCTATAAGTTTCATGATAACGAATGCGCCAAGGACATTACCGAAAAGTCGCATACACAGCGACAGCGGCTTGATGCCAAGTTCCAATATATTTATAGGCGTTACTACAGGCGTCGGCGCCGCAAAGGATTTTATCCAGCCCTTTACGCCGCGCGCTCTTATGCTTGCGTACTGCACAAGCACTATAGAGCATATCGCCAATACCGCCGTCAGCGAAACATCTTTCGTTGGCGGCTTTACGCCGAACACACCGAATACATTTGATATAGCGATAAATATGATCACCGTAATGAGATACGGAACATATCTTTTACCGTGTTCTCCTACGATGCCTTCAAAGAAATTGTTTAGCCATGTATAACCCGCTTCAACCGCAAGCTGACGCTTTGAGCAATTTGTTACCGTGAAATTACGCGTAACGAGGAATGCTCCGACTATCATGACCGCCATTACTATCCACATCACAACGACTGTTTCAGTCACCGGTATCCCTCCGAATATCGGTATCGTAAACGCGGTCGTTACCTCAAGTTCTTCCGCGATTATCTCTCCCAATTCAATCACCCTTTCCGTATAACTTTGCTGTCAATATGCTATGATCTATCTCTTTTACCTCTCCAAGCTGCATTCCGCCATCAAGCTCCAGACCTCCGATCGCCACTCTTTTAAGATATACGACCGTTTTCCCAACACGCTCAAACATCCGCTTGACCTGATGGAATTTTCCCTCCGCTATCTCAACGTATGCCTCTTTCCTATCATCACATATCGTAAGGCGCGCCGGCTTCGCCGTAAAGTCCTTGAATTCCATTCCCGCCATAAACGCGTTTACGTCTTTTTCATCACACTCTCTGTCGAGCCGCGCAAAATATTTTTTATATATATTTTTCTTTGGCGATGTGACCGCATGGTCAAAGGCTCCGTCATTTGTCAGGATCAGAAGTCCCTCTGTGTCGATATCAAGTCTTCCGACCGGGAAAACGTTATAATGCCTGTATTCCTCCGGAACGAGATCTGTCACTACCTTATAGTGTTTATCCTCCGTGGCACTTATATACCCCTGCGGCTTATTCATTATAAGATATACAAACTTTTTATAGCTTATTTCCTGTCCGTTCACGGATATTTTGTCATCAGCACCGACTTTTTCGTCCGGCTTTGCCGCGATGATACCGTTCACGCTCACCGCCTTTTGCTTTATGAGCGCCTTTATGTCCTTGCGTGAATACGCCGTCGATTCGGAAATGAACTTATCCAGTCTCAACTCGCTGCCTCCCCTAAAAAAGGAGGGACCGGTATCAATACCCGCGCCCCCTTGCTACGTCACATCTTTATCAATTTCTACTACATTATAGCACCATTCCCCATAAAATGCAATATATAACTTTTTCATTTCATTTATGTTTGTGCATTCAAACAAAAAACAGACCGATAAATATCGGTCTGTATGTATAAATTTGTTTACAAATTTTTATCACTTTATCTCAAAGATCCAACCCTCTGGAGCTTCGATCCTGCCCATCTGAATGCCTGTCAAAGTGTCATAAAGCTTCTTTGTTACAGGTCCCATTTCATCCATTCCGCTCGGGAAACAGATCTCATCATCATGGTTTACTATCTTGCCTACAGGCGAAATAACTGCCGCTGTACCGCAAAGTCCGCACTCTGCCATATCCTTGAGCTCGTCAAGATATACTTCTCTCGTTTCCGTTTCAAGTCCGAGATACTTTTCAGCAACATACATGAGCGAACGTCTTGTTATTGAAGGGAGAATACTGTCTGACTTAGGTGTTACTATCTTTCCGTCCTTTGTTACGAAAATAAAGTTAGCGCCGCCTGTCTCCTCTACCTTTGTTCTTGTTCTCGCGTCAAGATACATATTCTCATCATATCCCTGATTGTGCGCGTCAACTATAGCGTGAAGGCTCATCGCATAGTTAAGACCTGCCTTTATATGACCTGTTCCGTTAGGCGCAGCTCTGTCAAAATCTGTAACTCTTATTGTAAGAGGCTTTATACCGCCCTTGAAATATGGGCCTACCGGTGTCGCAAATACTCTGTACTGAAACTCTGTAGCCGGTTTTACACCTATAACAGGATTTATACCAAACATAAAAGGTCTCAAATACAGTGTAGCGCCTGTTCCGTAAGGTGGAACATATGCCGCATTCGCGCTTACTACCTCTCTTATTGATTCAAGGAATTTCTCAGTCGGAAGCTCCGGCATTTCCATTCTCTTTGCTGACTGATTAAGTCTTTCCGCATTCAGGTCAGGACGGAATGTAACTATTCTGCCATCTTCTGTTGTATACGCCTTAAGACCTTCAAATATAGTCTGTGCATACTGGAGCACACACGCGCACTCGCTCATTGTTATCATGCTGTCCTGAGTAAGTCCGCCTTCATCCCATTTACCATCCTTATAGGTTGAAACATATCTCTCATCAGTCTTTATATATCCGAAACCGATATTGCCCCAATCAATATTTTTCTTTTCCATTCTACTTATACTTCCTTTCCGTATTTACACCCTGTACGTCTTTGATTTTATATTTCATAGGCCGGGCACTTTTCATTCCGTATAAAATATATTATATCACAAACGTTTTTTATTGTAAATAGGTTATAAGAAATTTTTTTAATGTTTTCAGCAAAAATTTATGTTTGAAACCTCGTTTTTTATGGTATATATATAATAAGAGATAGTAACCTATCTTATTCAGAAGACAGAGGAGTGAATTTTATGAAGTTTAACATTATCGGAAGAAAATATGACATAAAAGAAAATGTCCGTGAATATATTGAAAAAAAGCTCAGTAAGCTTGATAAATTCTTCAAAACAGAACCAACTGCAAGAGTTGTATTGGGAACAATAAAAGACAATGATTACATCGAGGCACAGATAAATGCCGGAGGAATGATCTTCAGAGCCGAAGCTTCAGATAGAGAGATACTCGCAGCAGTGGACAAGATCATAGATGTAATAGAACGTCAGATAAGAAAAAATAAGACAAGGCTTGCTAAGAAGATCAAAGATTTCCAGATGGTTTCAGCAGCAGCTCCTCCGGGAATAGATTATGCTGATGAAGAACCAGATGAATCAGAATTTGAAATAGTAAAAACAAAGAGATTTACAGTTAAGCCAATGGATGTAGAAGAAGCAATATTGCAGATGAACCTTTTAGGTCATAACTTCTTCGTATTCAAAAATGTTGATACATCTGAAATGAATGTCGTTTATAAGAGAAAAGACGGCAGATACGCTCTGATTGAATCTGTTGAATGAAATTAAAATTTGATTATTTAATAAAATTAAGGAGCTGCAAGAAATTGCAGCTCCGCTTTTTTCGTCCTATCAGACGTCGAGAAATTAGCTCTGATTTCACGAAAACGAATTCGTCGGCGTACATGGGTACGGTAGAATTTGTTTTTTATGGAAAGTGCGCTGTTAAGCCATTTCTCGATGAAATAGCCTAACAGTTTACGATATAAAAATAAAATGTAATTTTTATTTTTTATAAATTGTACGCACGGTCAGGGCAATTTATCGATGTCTGAGTTTTTCGAGCAGCTCGTATGGCACATGTCCGCCGTTCACCTCGCCCAGCTTTACACCCGGTTTATTTGCGCCGTGAAAATCACTTCCGCCGCTCATTTTAAGACCTGCCTTTTTCGCGGCTCTGATGCACATTTCGCTCTGCTCAGCGCTGTATTCACTGTAATAACATTCCATTGCGTCAAGGCCATATCCCTTTAGCTCTACCGAAAGCGCGTCAAGCTCTTCCTCGCTGTCTACAGTATACACCGGATGCGCCCATATCGCTATGCCTCCGCTGCGTTTTATCAGCTTTATGCTCTCCTCCGGACTAAGACCAAACCGCTTTACAAAGCACGGTCTGTCCTTTGCAAGATACTTATCAAATGCCTCCTGTCTTGTTTTTACGAACCCTTTTCTTAGCAGAGCCTCTGCCATATAGAGCCTGCCCGAGCTTTCTATCGTCACCCCGAGTTCCTCGTTCGTAATATCATCTTCCGTTATATCAAAGCCGTATTCCTGTATTTTCTTGACCATGAGCCTGTTACGCTCCGCGCGCCCGTTTTTGAGCTTTGTCAGCATCGCTTCAAATTCATCGCCCTTAGCATACAGTCCTACAATGTGAAGCTCACGTTTGTATTTCGCCCCGATCTCTACTCCGGCTATGCCTTCTATTCCGAGCTTTTCGCATTCTTCTATGAATTCCGCACACCCTTCATCAGTATCGTGATCCGTAAGAGCTATCGCCGAAAGTCCGACCTCTTTAGCATGAGCCGCAAGCTCTGCCGGCGTCAGCGTTCCATCTGACTTTGTAGAATGCGTATGCAGATCTATCCATTTATTTGCCATTCATTAATCCCTTCAATTCCTCCATAAATGTATTAATATCGTTAAACTGCTTATAAACCGATGCAAATCTTACATATGCCACCTCATCTACTGCACGCAGTTTTTCCATAACCATTTCGCCTATTTTTGTCGATTTTATTTCACGCTCCATAGACTGACTAAGCTCTGTTTCAATATCATCAGCCAGTTTTTCCATCTGAGCCAGTGAGATAGGTCTCTTTTCGCAGGCTGTCATTATCCCCTTAAGAACTTTATCCCTGTTAAACGGCTGACGCGAATCATCCTTTTTTATTACTACAAGCGCTATAGATTCCAGCTTTTCATACGTTGTGAATCTCTTTCCGCACTTCATGCATTCTCTTCTTCGTCTTATCGATGTATATTCATCTGTAGGTCTGGAATCTATAACCTTACTTTCAGTAAATGAACAAAATGGGCATTTCATATTATATTTTCCTCCTGTTTGCGGATATTAAACATTTGTGTTGTAGTTTTTTCATAAGTAATTTTATCATATCATTCTTAATTTTTCAAGCATTTTTCGTTAAAATCAAATGTTTTTACAAGCACAAATTCTCTGCCCATCACCACTATCGACTCCCACGGTATGCTCCGTTCTCCGAAGCCGAATAAAGACGATAAGAAACCGGAATGCTTATTTATTATTATTGATTCTATGCGTCCCGATATTTCATTTATCTCCACATCGGTAACATATCCCATACGCTCGGCTGTAGCTATATCTATAACTATCCTCTGCTTTAAATTACCGCTTCTGAACATAAAAACACCTCATATATGTATATACATAATATGAGGTGCGCATTATTATTTTCGTGTTTTTTTATGTGATGACGATGATTTTTTTCTGGTCTTCTTTTTTACATCACCCGATCTCAGCTGAACGACCACTCCCATTGCCGCAACTACAGCCGCTATGAGCCACATTCTGAAATCGGCGAAATACACTCCAAATACAGCCAGAAACATTATAGATGTCATCATTCCGCCGGCAGCCGCTGTTATAAATGTCACTATATAGTTTGATCTTACAGCCGCGAATATTCCGACGACTATTCCGATTATTATATCAAAAAGTATAAGAGTATTTTCTGTTATCCTTGTGTTGCTTATATAAAGCTCCGACGTTACGGTAAACGCTATAAAAAACGCCAGAGAGCCTATGCCTATGAAATAGCCGACACTGTCGAAAAATTTGACTATAAGCAAAAGCAGTATTCCGCCGATAAACGCGGCGGCGAGCATTATTATAAAGCTGTCAAATATCAGAAGTCCAGCCATCGCGCCGCCGATTATTCCGATCGCAGCCGCAAAAAATCCGACTATAGCCGATATGACCTGCCTTCCCTTTAACGCTATTATCAGTCCGAGCACAGAAAAAATGATGAAAAGCACACAAACTATAACATTTCCGCCCGCTCCGAATTGATTATAAAAGAAATCCACAACGTGACTCATTCAAAAAACCACCTTTTTATTATCTGTAGCACTATTTTACCACAAAAATCGGTATAAGTCAACATTACGAACATCTGATCACATATCAACTAACAATAACTTATATTATTCAGATATGATTTTTCCGTCTGTTGAGATGACCACGACCTGCCACGGTATAAATTTACCGCTCTGCTGCAAGGCGCGCTTTACAGCATTTTCGATCCCGCCGCAGCACGGCACTTCCATTCTCACCACCGTCACGCTCTTTATATCGTTTAAAGCGATGATCTGCGCGATCTTTTCAGCGTAATCTCCCTCGTCAAGCTTAGGGCAGCCTATAAGCGTGATCCTGTCCTTTATAAATTTCTCATGGAAATTACCGTACGCGTACGCCGTGCAGTCAGCGGCTATAAGGAGCTTTGCCCCATCGAAATAAGGCGCGTTTACAGGCGCGAGCTTTATCTGTACCGGCCACTGCGATAGTCTGCTTTGAGATGCAATATCTATGCTTGCCGCCACCGCCGTCTTTCTCTCTATCGCTCTTGACTGCGTTCCCGGGCAGCCGCAAGGCAAAACTGACTCTGCTTCCTTGAGCTTATTTGCCATAACAGCAGCCTCATCATATGCCGGCGCCTCTCTCTCCTCAAAGCTTATAGCTCCTGTCGGACACGTCGGAAGACAGTCGCCCAGTCCATCGCAGTAATCCTCACGCAAAAGCTTCGCCTTGCCGTTTACCATTCCTATAGCTCCCTCGTGGCACGCGCTCGCGCACGCTCCGCAGCCATTGCACTTTTCCTCATCTATTTTTATAATTCTTCTTATCATAATAAAATACCTCCGTTTTTATGATTCCCTATTGACTTTACACGGCTATTATACTATAATAATTCAAAAATGTA
>CALXSW010000177.1 GCA_944391255.1 uncultured Clostridia bacterium
TTATAAAGCGCTTGACAAATCAGGAGATTTGCCAAATACTTGTATAAGAGAGATGCCGTATTTTTATCACTTCTAAGGATTGCTGTCTTATTATGATTTTATATGGTTTCTCTTTTTCTTTTTGAAAAATATATAGTACAATATTTTTGCCCCGTTATGGTATTGCAAACAATGGGGGATTGATTGCAACACCTAAGCTGTACGGAACAATGTTTATTGCCTGTATTGACCGATCAGGCTGCGGTTTTTTGTAATTCTGCGTTATCCTTATGATCATCACTAAAATCTTGTATGCATATATGCGCATCTTTTGCCGATAGATGATATGTATTTCATTCAATATATAATAGTGTAGGATCAACTCCTGTATGATAAGCTCATTGACTGATATTGTGAAATAGCTGTTATCATTCGCATATGAATTTTTAGTTACTTTAATCTTGAATAACACGTAATGTTGTTTGTAACTTATCTCATTTACCGCGGCATATGGGTAGCATATACCACGGTAAATGCTTTGATCATATACTTAGATATATGATAATTATTTATTGTTACTCTTTACATCCTCAGCATATTTCTTTAGAAGTTCAGGTTCTTTTGGCTGATATGCTCCGCCGTATCTATGGGTATTATAGGTATTAATATTAATGATGACACTATTATTATAATAGGCACATTCCATTCTATATTATAATATTGTAATAGATGGCATATTGTAAAAACTGACAAAAATGTCAACATCATAGTAACCCTGCAAATCCACTCCTTTGTTGCATGAAATCCTCCACAGCGAACTCTCAGCAAATAAAAAGTAGCAATAAATATAATCCCATTTAAAAATGAATCTATAATTGCTGCAATAAATAATATTGCTGAAAAATTTATAATGTCATTTATAATAAGTGACACCCCATGCATGTATATAGGTTTCATTTTTGGATCAATAATATTTTTTTTAATATAATATTCTACTATATATTCAGACAAATATTTCATTTCCGTATTCTCCTTATAATTATTTTAACCTATTTTTTTACAATATGCAATCCCTTTGTCAAGTTTGAGGGCTTTTTTGTCAAGTTTGAGAATATAACGTTGTAGATATTGAAAAAATATTGATATAACAGTTAATGCGGCTGATTTTTTATTATACAAGGTGCGGTCAAGCGGGATCATTCTATAAAAAACGCATCAGGCTTTTGGCATGATGCGCTTTTTGTATTCAACTTATATTTCTTTTTAACAAAATATCACAGCAAAATAAATTTTTATCAGTAAAGCATTTCATCAATCCATCGTGCTTATCAACGACTTTTCTGATATTTTTCATACCCCAGCCGTGTTCGCTTTTGTTTTGCTTCGTTGTCTGAAGATCTTTCAGAAGTTCCCCGTTAAAGCTGTTTTCCATATATACGGATATATATTCTCCTTGAAGCTGTACGTTCAAAATTATAATTTTCTCTTCTGTTTTCTCTGCCGCCTCTATTGCATTATCAAATATATTGCCGAATAAAATAACAATGTCTTCTGATGGGATCTCAGATATAGCGTCCTCGCTTACGTTTATTGATGGATATATATTTTTTGACTTGCATATTTCAAGACGTATATTCATTATTGCGTTAAAAACATCGTTTTGAGTAAACATGATCTTTTGCATTTTATATAACTGCCTGTTTAAAATATTGTCAGTATACTTTATAATTCCGTCAGTATCATCTTTTTCTGCGAGAGTTGATATACACATAAAATGCTTTTCAAGATCATGGTTTAATCCATATGTGTTGTCGTATAACGCTTTCATGTTCTTTTCAGTGTTTTTTACGTTATTATACTGCATCGTCATAAGCGTTAATTCTGTCTTTAATTCCATGGCTTTGTTTACATATGAGATGAAATAGTACATAAGTATATTTACAATTATTGCAGCTATTGACGCGCCGAACATATAATGTCCTATTCCGTTATAAATTATTGCAGCCTTTGTAAATAATATGATCTCTATCCATGTTAAAAATGCGATAATTATAAATATCAGCCATTCCTTATATGAAAGCGAATATTTCTTTTTTATGTATAAAATAAATTTAAAAACGCAAAACTCCACGACGCGGCACAAGCAAAGCACTGCCAATCGCGCGCCGGAAAACTCTGTTATAAGCTTGTCCAATTGTGTTCCGGAAATGTTTGAGGTGGCGATCAATACTGTGCTGGCAATTGTGAACACAACGACCATTGAGAATAATGAAATAAAAATATGCACCCAGACAGAATCTTTAAGACATATTTGAGCATATAATAAAAACAGAATTATTGACGCCGCAGATAAGATACCGTCATAACCTGTAAATCTGTTAATTACAGATATCACGCATGAGGAAGAAATTACAGCTGTTAGTAAACATATGTATTTTATCTTTCATTTGTATTTATATCCGCAAAAGTTTGATATGAACCATATCATCAAAAAATTTTCGATAATATTTGAAATCGTTTCACATATAATCATTATCTTATACTCCTGAAATAATCCATTAGTTTATTGCATACATCTTCTTTTTGCGCCTGGCTTATGGGAATTTCTTCGTTGTTATATAATATCAGCTTCATTTTTGATATACAGCTCGCTGCGCGCAAATTAACCAAGAACCTGTTATGAGTTCGCACAAACCACATATTACACAGCTGTTTTTCAATATCTGACAGCTTGCACCTATAACTTTTTGACTGGCTGCCGCTGCGGCTGAAAAAAATTATATAATGACCGTCACTTTTAAAGTATTTTACCTGACGCACATCAATGACAACAGTTTCTTTTCCTAATTTTAAAGATATATATGAACGCTCGTTTTCCTTTTCTTTAAATTTTGAAATTATTTTATCTGCCGCAATCTTTATCCACTGCGTTTGGTTTTTTGGTATGAACCATACAGGGTTATATTTAAATGAATGATAAACCATAGAATCATTATTAGAAATAAAAACGATCATTATATCGCTGTTCAGCTCGCTAAGAAGTTCCGCGGTCTCGAAACCACTGAGCCCTGTCATAACAATGTCTAAAAATACAGCATCGATTTGTTCTTTAGAACATATATCAAGCAATTCACCGCCGCTGCCCGCGGTTATGATCCTGTGTTTGATGCCGCGTTTTTCAAATTCACACGCTAAGCTTTGCTTAAACCTGTCAACAAATACAGGCTCATCATCACATATAGCGATCCTTAAATCCACAATATCATCTCGCTTTCAAAATGATAATTTTATTTACCCAAACAGATAAAAAAGTATTTGTTTTTTGAACAAACATACTCAGTATATACCATTTTGCGCGTTTTGTCAATTACAACAGAAATAAATGGCGTATTTTTGAACGTCTCGCTAAGAGAACATTATCGTGTATAAAAAAACCGGGATACTCCGTTTTTATAAAACAGAATATCCCTGTTCACATCTCGTTTATTGAATATTATTTTTCATCATCATTCTGCATGCAAATATACCATTCTCATAATTCAATGTTATAAAACCATCATTATTTTTTAATGCTTTTTTTATGCTCGCGATCCCATATCCATGGCGCAGGTGGTCTGCTTTAGTGGTTTTTATTTTATTATTTTCAATAGTAACAGGCTGTGATGTGTTTTCTATGCTTATTTTAAGTGTTTTATCATCAGCAGTTATTGATATCAAAATATATTTTTCTTTTACTTTTTCACATGCTTCAATAGCGTTGTCTATCGCATTATATAATATACTGCTCAAATCCACAGATGATACGTTTATAGCTTCTGTGATATTTAGTTTCACATCATACTTAATACCTAAAGCTGTGGCTTTTTTACTTTCGATATTAAGAATCGTATCTAAAATCAAATTACCGCTTCGGGATACAGAGGTGTCTTTCATGACAATGTCGCTTATACCCTCTGCGTATTTTCCAGCGGCTTCGCCGTTGCCGTTATTGATCATTTCACTTATTTCTGTCATATATTTCATGATATCATGGCGTATTATACGCAGTTCTCTTTCGTTTTCTTCAATTATTTTATAGTTTTCCTCGTTTGCTTTTAAAATGACGTCAAGAGTCTGTGCGCGCAGTCCCTTTTCATAATAATCAAAAAAATCAAACACCATGATGTTGATATAAACTAAACCTATCACAGCAATAAATGACATAAGGTAAAGCGGGTTACGTGCTTGCGCAATATATGAGTCTAATAATAAAAGCAGATACAAGCTGAACAGGGGACATAATATAATTAGGATATTATATTTTATAGGCAGATTTCTGTATCTTTTCTTTGCAATGTAGACAGCGTATGTATTAAAAATAAATAAAAGCAATGTGGATAAAGCCATGCCCAGATATCGCATTGTGAATCCGTCATCATATTCCAGCTTGAAAAATAAGGATAAGAATAAAGCTGTAAGTATTTCAGAGATCATGATCGCAATAATATTTATTATAACAAAGAATAATTTGCGTAAATATGTTCCGTCAAAGCAAAGCAATGCTATTAGCGACCATAAAACAATAGTCACGCATATATTTGCCAAAAACGGCAGAAAAAAATTGGATCTTATGATATTTAATACTACCGCGCCGCACCAGAATACAAGCAGTTTTTTTCCATTGTTTTCTTTGCGTTCAAGCACCCCGTTAAAATATATAAATACTATGATTATATCTAAAATACACGAGGCGATTTCTATTATGTTTTTCACGTTAGATCCTCCTGTCCTCAAACTTTAAATATGCGTCTATCGTGTCTGCATTGTATTTTCTTCCGAGTGGGATTTTTATGCCGTTTGTAAGGTTTATACAAGTATTTTTCTCAATCGTATCTATATACCTCATATTGATCAAGTAGCTTTTATGGCATTGTATAAATCCATGTGGCTTTAGAAGCTGATATATATCCTTAAATTTGTTTTTACCCGTATATTGTTTGTGATCTGTGTGTATGGTTATCGTATGTCCGAAGGATTCTATGTAAATAATTTGGGTAGATAAGACCCTTGCAATTTCACCTTTATAATTTACGGCTATATAAAAATCATAGCTTTTATATTCATCGATCGCATCTTGTATATTTCTTTTTATAAACTCGTCCGGTTCTGATTTTAACACATATCGAAAGGCTCTGAATTCGTAGCCTTTAGTTGAGAATTCGTTATGAGAAGTTATAAATAAAACCAACGTCTTTTTATGCCGCTTCAATAGCTCGGCTGCTATACTAAATCCGTCCGGACCAGACATTTCTATATCTAACAGTACGATATCAAATATGATATTTGAATTTAACAGATCCTCTCCCGAATGATATATATGTATTTCCGCGTCTTTTTCTGTAATCAATCTGTTGAGACGATCTATAAAAGACGGCTGGTCATCACATATAGCTATCTTCATAAGCGAATGCACCTCCGTTTGGGTTTCTATCAATATGTACTGTCAATTATACCGCAAATATTTACAAATTTCAATATCTGATAAGATTTTTAGTGATTTCATATGTTATTTTGCTGAAATACATTATTTTACAATACTGGTGCGTTTACAGTACCCAATATATTCATAAAATTCTTCTTGCATAAAACTGAAAAATGTGCTACAATACATGGTGAGAATAAGCAGATGATCGGAGGATTAATATGCAGATCAACGGATACGGAAAAGTACAGCAGAACAGGTACAGAAAGCTTAAAAGACG
>CALXSW010000178.1 GCA_944391255.1 uncultured Clostridia bacterium
GGCGGCGGTCAGTCCGGCAGCGCTCAGCAGCAGGGCGGCGGTCATCACGGGAACGGCAAAAACAGCGCTCATCATTGAGTTTTAAAGCTAATATAAAAGACACAGATCATCCCTAATATAACTGATGATACGATCTGTGTCTTTTTTGTTTGAGGTAAAGTCTGAAAAGACATTGCAGCGCTTGACTTGACATCATATGTATGTTATACTTTTATTATAGAAACAAATTATAAAAACAAGTTTATGTTTATCGAAAAACAGGTGATATATATGCGAAAAAAAATACAAAAGAAAATCTATGAATTCTGCTATATGCTCGAGGCGGGCATATCTGTTATAATAGCCGTTGCTGTAATAATTCTCGGCGTCAAGCTTTTCTGGGATATGCTGCATTCAACGATATACGGAACAGGCGAAAGCATACTTGTTGACATACTCGACAAAGCTATGACTCTTGCCATAGGTGTTGAGTTTATAAAAATGCTTTGCAAGCACACGCCTCAGACGGTCGTTGAGGTCCTCGTATTCGCTATAGCAAAACAGCTTGTCGTATTCCATACTACACCGCTTGAAAATCTTTTGAACGTCGTAGCTATAGCCGGACTTTTCGCTGTACGAAAATTCCTTATACGCAGCGGTGACGTTTCAAATAAAAGCAGTGACAACGGCGAAAGCTGATAAAACGTTTCTGCCGGCTGTATGATCATACGCATACAAATCAGTATTTTTAATACTGTTTTATTAAAAATATATCATAAACAAAAGAGGAGGTATTTATATGGCTTACTGTCAGAACTGCGGTCAGATGATCGATGATAAGGCTGTCATCTGTGTTCATTGCGGCGTTGCCGTTCCAAGCAAAATATCTGATTCACCGTCTACCGGATTAAAGGTATTATGCTTTTTCTTTCCTATCATAGGTCTGATACTTTACCTTGTAAAAAAAGATCAGACTCCAATATCCGCAAAAGCATACGGAAAATGGGCATTGATAGGATTTTTAACAGGCATAGTATGTACATTTGTTTACAATGTATTGCTGATCATGATGCTTGCTGTATAGACTTGACCGCGGACGTGATATCAAAACCATGTCCGCGGTCATTATTTTTCACTTATTTATCAAGGCATGCTCTGAACTCATATGGTTTGAGAAATGCTCCTGTATCATCGTAATTATCTATAATTATTTCCCCGCTGAGATCTGAAAAAGCAATTTCCCTGTCTGTGAGATTGCAGACTACAGTTAGAACCTCTTTACCAAGACGTCTTTTATAAATATATAATTCATCTATTGAATTTACCGCCTCAAAAGCTCCGTCTGATATTATATCATATTCTTTTCTCATTTTTATAAGCTTTTTATAAAAATCAAGCACCGAATCGCTGTCTTTCATCTCTGATCCCACATTTATCACACTGCTGTTTTCCGGTATCCCTATCCACGGTGTTCCCATCGTAAATCCGGCTTTGTCACTTCCATTCCACTGCATAGGCGTTCTCCCGTTATCGCGCGATTTTGCGGCGAGAATATCGAGCGCCTCAGAACGCGTACTGCCGCTCTTGATCATTATATCGTAATAATTCAAGCTTTCCACGTCGCGGTATTGTGATATATCAGTATATCCGGCATTTGTCATACCTATCTCCTCACCCTGATATATATACGGTGTTCCGCGCAGAAAATGGATCATTCCGGCGAGCATTTTTGCGGACTCCACTCTGTATTTTGTATCATTTCCAAAGCGTGACACAGCGCGCGGCTGATCGTGATTGCATAAGAACAGAGCGTTATATCCCCCGCCCTTTTCCATGCCCGTCTGCCATTCGTTAAACAGATTTTTGAGCTTTGCAAGATCGGGGCGCATAAGTGTCCATTTTTCGCCGTTTACATAATCGACCTTCAGATGATGAAAACTAAAACACATTGAAAGCTCCCTTTCAGATGGATTTGAATACCTGATACAGTTTTCGATAGTTGTTGACGACATCTCGCCGACTGTCACCATATCGCCGATACCGGCTTTTTCCACCATCTCCTTTATATACTCGTGAACACGCGGTCCGTCAGTATAAAACCGCCTGCCGTCACCAATACGATCATCTTCTAACTTTTCCGGCTTTGATATTAGATTTATAACATCAAATCTGAATCCTTTCACTCCCTTATTCTTCCAAAACAGCAGTATATCGCAAAGCTCTCTGCGCACCTCCGGATTATCCCAGTTGAGATCTGCCTGTGACACATCAAAAAGATGAAGATACCATTTTCCAAGCTCTTTAACATATTCCCATGCGCTCCCACCGAATTTTGACTTCCAGTTTGTAGGCGGAGAGTCCGGCTCTCCGTCTACAAATTTATAATAATTTATATATTTTTTATCGCCTGACAGCGCGCGCTTAAACCACTCATGCTCAGTTGATGTATGATTGAACACCATATCGAGCATTATTCCTATTCCGCGCTTATCAGCCTCATATATAAGCTCTTCAAGCTCCGCCATCGTTCCGAACACCGGATCAATATTCCTGTAATCAGAAACATCATATCCGTTATCGTTTAGCGGCGAAACGAAAAACGGCGTTATCCATATATAGTCCACTCCGAGCGAGCTTATATAGTCAAGCTTTGACGTTATCCCTTTTATATCTCCTATCCCATCTCCGTCCGAATCGCAGAATGATTTTATATATATTTGATACACGCATGATTTTTTAAAATCTCTCATTTCTCATTCTCCAATCTCTCGCACACCGCGATTACCGTTTCTCTTGCTACAGCGATACCGCCTGTAAAAAATTCTATATTTGACGTGTTTCCCTCATCTGAAACCACCATCATTGTGACCGTGGGGTGACCTGCCGCTATTATCTTTTCCGGATCAAACAGTATAAGGTTATCGCCTGCCTTTACCTTGTCGCCTTCTTTTACAAAGCATTCAAACCCGTCACCGTTCATGCTCACAGTGTCAAGACCGACATGAAACAGCAGTTCAACACCATTTTTAAGCCTCATACCGCACGCATGGAATGAACCCTCCATAACGTTTATGATCTCTCCGTCAGCCGGCGCAGTCAATATATTGTCGCTTGGCTCTATTGCCACACCGTCGCCGAGTATTTTTTCTGAAAAAACCTTATCCGGAACATCTTCGATATTTATGACCTTTCCCGAAAGAAAAGCTTTTATTTCGCATTTTGAGTTATCTGTTTTATTCCCTATATACTCGTTATCCGCTCTATGCGAGGTGTTGTCAGAGGCTGCCATTGAAAGCTTTCTTCTTCCGACAAAATAAGTCAAAATAAACGGCACCGCCACCGCTATTGCGATACACAATGCGAATATCGGGATATACTGCGGAATTATTGAAAGTATGCCGGGCAGTCCTCCAACTCCTATGGCTGACGCCCTGACACCCATTCCTACAGATACAGCCGCCGCGCACGCCGATCCTGCCATAGCGCATATAAACGGGAACGCATACTTCAGGTTCACGCCAAATATAGCCGGCTCCGTTACACCAAGATAGCACGATATACAAGCCGGGATCGAGATCTCTCTCGCCTTAATATCTCCCCGCTGCAAAAATATCATTGCAAGCACCGCGCTTCCCTGCGCGATGTTTGAAAGAGCTATCATAGGCCAGAGATTCGTGCCTCCGAAATCTGAAATCAGCTGCAGATCTATCGCATTTGACATATGGTGAAGTCCTGTTATCACAAGCGGCGCATAGAAGAAACCAAACACCGCCGCAAACAGCCAGTTTGCGGCTGACGCCAATCCCGCGTTTACGACATTTGAAATAACGCTTCCTATTTTCCAGCCGATAGGTCCAAGCACGGTATGCGCCAGTATAACCGATATTATCAAGGCGAAAAACGGAACTACTATCATCGATATTACAGACGGGCATATTTTTCTCAACCCTTTTTCAAGATAAACGAGCGTAAATCCCGCGAGTATCGCCGGCAGCACCTGAGCCTGATACCCTATCATCTCAACCTTAGCAAAGCCAAAATCCCATACCGGTATATCAGCCGGAGCAGTTGAGGCGACACTGTACGCGTTTAACAGCTGCGGTGAAATAAGCGTCAGACCTAACACTATACCGAGCATCTGCGTCGTTCCCATTTTTTTAGTTATAGACCAGACTATGCCTACAGGCAGAAAATGGAATATCGCCTCGCCTATAAGCCATAAAAACGAATACGTTCCTGCCCAGAACTGAGATGTTTCAACAAGCGTTCTCGTTCCGTTATCGAACATTTTTATGTCACCTATCACATTTCTGAAACCAAGTATGAGACCGCCGACTATTATCGCCGGTATCAGAGGCGCAAATATTTCAGCCAGATCAGCCATAAGCCTCTGAATGATATTCTGATTGTTTTTCGCCGCGCTCTTTACCGACTCCTTTGAAACGCCGTCTATCCCTGCCACATCTGTAAAGTCGTTATAAAAAGCGCTGACCGTATTGCCTATTATAACTTGAAACTGACCTGCTTGAGTGAATGTTCCTTTTACTGACGGAAGTTCTTCTATTTTTCTTATATCCGCCCTTTTAGGATCATTAAGCACAAATCTCATTCGCGTAACGCAATGGGAAACGGCGCCGATATTTTCTTTTCCGCCTATAAGCTCTAAAAGCCTGCGGCATTCATCTGTATAAACACCCATAAGTAATTCTCCTTGTATTATATATACTCCAAAAAGCCTGTTATCATTATTTTCTGCCGCATCGCTGTAATTATTCCATAATAGTTGACGTCTTTAAATAATCATGTTCCCATAATATTATTTTAATAAAAAAAACTTGCAAATATATTTTTACATCTGCAAGTTTTTTATATTTGCGCTCCCCGTTCTGTGCTTTTGCACCGTCTGCCGCGTTTTATCGTCCTCTTATATCTGCATAGTCTTTCATCACATTCGGCGCATGATAATCTGATATTTGTAGTTTCCGAAAAACGTTCCGGATGAGTTTTAACTGCTATTTCCCACTTTACAAAAAGTGTTGCCGCCACCGCAAGCAGTGACCATGAATATATATTTTTAACAAATAACAGCGGTGTGAACATCATGATATAATCCCAATTATATATACGGCACGTCATGCAGCACTTATTTTTCATCATCCATTCCTGAAACGGACAGAAAAACAAAATACATATCACATCACATACTGAATAGAACAGCGCTATAAGCAGCATAATACCGCGGTCAAGCACCCCGATAATATGCATAGCTCCTATGATCCCATTAAGCAATACCCATGACATTACCACAATGAATGTCGATCTTGCCGTTTTATTATATTTGTTTTGCCGTCCTGCCGCCGGTTTGAAATTTCTGCCGAACTGTTTCTGGCAACCCATGCTTTCCCATTTTGACGGAAAAAATCTCAAGATCATTTCAATCATAAAAACGATCCAGACAAACATATAATATATATTGTTTTCATTTATATCCCCAAAAAATGTCGGAGAGCCGTATATATAATTATGAACATAAACAAAAATTGCTGAAATAAATATAAGCGATCTGAATATAAGCTTAGCAAAGTGGATCGTCGTCATCTCAACACGCTTTTTCTTTTTCTTATTCCCCATTCCCTTACGCCTTTCGACCGTGTAAATAGTTATAAATATTTATCTGTAGTATATCAATGATAACGCTAAAAGTCAATAATGCCTAAACCGATCCTTTTCTATTTGGTATATTCGCCGATAAAACGACAAAATTTTCCCATGATTTTTAATAAAAATTACATTTCGGTATTGCTATGTTTTTATTAGTATGATATAATATATGATAGGTGGAAAACGGATCAACTCAATAATTTTGGGGATATCTGGTATCAAAACAGTTTTATTTATATACACTGAGATCCGCGCGGCAAATCGGCATAGTACATATTGTTATGATCAATGTCATTATCGCCGTTTTAGGTTTTTCAGAACGATAATCATTTAGGAGGTAATGTATATGGAAGAAAAAATCATAGGCGGAATCAAAAGAGAATGCTATCCTCTTACGTCCGCTCAGATGGTTCATCTGTACACTATCAGTCTCAGCCCTACTCACGAGATCGTGAACATGGGTACGGGACGATATTTGCAGACAGACATCAATCAAGCGGCGCTGCGCGAGGCGCTTAACAGAGCTGTGGAGCGCTGTGAATCCATGCGCCTGCGTTTCTGGAAGGATCCGGATACGGGCGAGATATGGCAGTATGTTATGCCTTATGAAAACCAGTATTTTGAATATTACGATATGTCGGCTTGGAGCGATGAAAAAGCGCGCAAAGTCATGGATCGCTGGACAAGCCAGCCGTTCGATACATTTGGCGGTCCGCTCTCAAGGATCGTGCTTATAACGCTTCCGGGCGGTTGGAACGGTTATTATATGAATCTTCATCATATGACAATGGACGCGTCTTCAATAATAACATTCACACGCGATGTTATGGACATATATTGCAGTCTTATGTATGATCTTCCTTATCCGGCTCCTATGACTTCCTATATTGAATCTATAAAGAAAGAGCTTGAATATCAGGCAGGCAGCAAAAAGTTCCAGAAGGATATGGAATACTGGCACAAGCAGCTAAGCCGTCCGGAACCGATGTATACAGATTATACAGGTCCTGGCCGTCTGCAGACTCAGCGTATGGAAGCCGGCAATCCTGATCTGAGATCGGGTAAGCTCGTATCTGTCGCGGCTGCAAGCGAAACAGTGACGTATGATCTTGACTTCGACTCAACAAAAAAGCTTGTTGATTTCTGTGAAGAAAAAGGTTTCCCTGTAAGCGTCTTGATACTGTATGCTTTGAGAACTGTTCTTTCAAAATTCAACAATTTCGAAAAGGATATCTGTATAAAGAACTTTGTTTCGCGCCGCTCAACTATTCTGGCTAAAAAGAGCGGCGGCGTAAGAATGCACTGCTTTAATCTTAGAACTATAGTTGAACCTGACGACACTGTTCTTGAGGCAATGAAAAAAATCGACGACGTGCAGAGAGATATGTTTAAGCATGCCGACTATCCTACTCTACGCTATTACGGCGAGCTGAGAAAGGCATATGATCTTGAGCCGGGCGCTGACTATACAGGCGTTGGATTTACATATCAGCCGTCTACTTTAAGAAGCATCGTGCCTTATCTTAAAGATATTCCATACAAGAGCAGATGGTACAGCAGCGGAAGAAACGCTCAGGCTTTGTATCTGACAGCAATGCACCGTCCAAGCGACGGCGGACTGACATTCCATTTCGGATATCAGACCGATTTTGCAACTGAAAAAGAGATAGAATATCTTTACTACTATCTCGGCCGTGTATTGTTCAGAAGTATTGAAAATCCTGACAAGACGGTTTCTGAAATAATGGATATGGTATGATATACCTGTAAGGATATATTATTTTATCTAATCATAACAAAAAAAACGGAGGTAACAATATGTTAGAAAAATTAAAGGAACTTATCTGCCAGTATGTTGAGGTTTCTCCTGATGAGATAACTCTTGATTCAGCTTTTTCTGAGGATCTTGGCTTTAATTCATATGACTTTATGTGCATGCTTGGCGATGCAGAAGAAGAATTTGACATTGAGATAGATGAAAATGCAGCTGCAAAATCAAGAACTGTAAAAGAGCTTATGCAGTACCTGGAGGGGCTTGACTGATGTTCGCAAGAGAAAATATTCGCACCATGAAGGATCTTGTTTACACGGGCGCTGAACGATTCGGCGATGATCCGTTTATGAGATGGTATGTAAAAAAAGATCTTCATGAAAAGACTTATAATCAGATAAAGCATGATGTTGATGCTATAGCTGTATGGCTTGAGAAAAATTTTGATTACGGCGCTCATGCCGCTATCATAGGCGGAACAAGCTATAATTACGTTGCCGCATGGTTCGGCATAGCGTGCTGCGGAGACGTTACTGTTCCTCTATCTCCTTCAAACGGAGTTGACGCGCTCGCTGACGAGATAAACAGATCGGATTCAGAGATCATCTTCTTTGACGAATCACATGAAAAGGATATAGAGGAATTAAAAAGGCTATGTCCGGCTGTAAAAAAATGCGTTCATATAACAAAGGAATTTGAAGGCGCCGAAAGCCTTGATAACATTATCAAAGAATATTCAGGTCAGGCACCTACGGCGGAAGTAAAGCCTGAGGCGCTTGTGGCTATTATATTTACATCCGGAACGACAGGTCAGAGCAAGGGCGTTATGCTCTCAAATGCCAATCTTGTAGATAACGCCACTTGTGAGCCGGACAGAGGCTACCACGGCGACAAACGTCTTTCGATACTGCCTATACATCACATCTTCTGTTTCGTCTGCGATATATTGGCTGCGTTCTGGTTCGGAAGGATACTTTGCATAAATGATTCTTTGATGAGAATACCAAAAAACCTGAAGCTGTATCAGCCTAAGCAGGCTACAGTCGTTCCGATGATAGCGGCATCTATTTTAAACAAAATGCGCGCCGCCGCGAAAACAAATCCGGACAAGCTCGCGATAGGAAAAGATGTTTTCGGCGAGGACTTTGAGATCCTCTATGCCGGAGGCTCATATCTCAGTCCTGAAATAATAGACGGTTACCGTGAATTCGGTATAGCTATATCACAGGGTTATGGAATGACAGAATGCGCGTCAAGAATTTCTTCAAATTCCGGTATAAACGATCCTTCAAAATACACATCAGTAGGCCGCACTGTTGCCGGCTGCTCTGTAAAGATCGTTGACGGCGAGATATGGGTAAAGAGTCCATCTGTAATGATGGGATACTATAAAAACCCTGAAGAAACAGCAAAAACTCTTACAGAGGACGGCTGGCTTAAAACAGGTGATCTCGGATATATAGACGAGGACAATTTTGTTTATCTGACAGGCCGCAAAAAGAATCTTATCATTCTTTCAAACGGTGAAAATATATCGCCTGAGGAGCTTGAAAACAAATTCGCGCTCTTTAAGCCTGTAAAAGAAATCGTTGTCTACGGAAAAGACGATGTTATAACAGCTGAAGTATACCCTGATCCTGAATATGAGTCAGACGATATAAGAGCGGAGATACAGGCTGAAATAGACAGAATAAACGAGTCACTGCCTACTATAAAGCAGATACACGCTCTTGTTATCCGTGATACAGAGTTTGAAAAGACTGCTTCTAAAAAGATAAAGAGAAATTCCATAACGGCTTTATAAAGCTGTAAGGATCATAATATGACTAAAAATAGTTTTACATTTACGTCATCGAATAAGATCGACACTATCCACGCGCGTGAATGGATCCCTGACAACAAGCCAAAAGCCATAATACAGCTCGCGCACGGCATGCAGGAATACATGAAAAATTATGAGAGATTTGCTGAGTTTTTGTGCGGACGCGGATACTATGTCATAGGTCACGACTGCATAGGTCACGGCGACACAGCCCGAAACGGCGAGCTTGGTCATTTCACAGACCGTGACAGCAGCGAGTTTCTTCTGCTCGATATGAGAAAGATCACCGAGCTTTCCCGCGGCAGGTTCAGCGGACTTCCGCATATAATGTACGGTCACAGCTTCGGCTCATTTCTCACGAGAATATATATTTCGCGCTACCGTGATATCGACGGAGCTATACTTATGGGCAGCGGCGATCTTGATCTTAAGCATGTGCGGCGTCTGCTCCGGATCATCAGCTTCCAGCTGCGCCGCAAAGACTGCTTATACAGGAGCAAGCTCCTCGCGGTTGCCGCATTCGGGAAAAAGCTGCGCAAATTTTTGCCGCTCAAAAACTCGTTTGAGTGGACAACGCGCGATAATGAAAAGGTAATGGAATATCTCAAAGACAGCAAGAACAATTATTTATTCACTTTGCATGGATTTTCAACATTATTTCTGACTGTAAACAAAGCTCAGGAAGAATCGGTGATAGAAAACACCGAAAAAAACACGCGTATCCTGCTTATATCGGGCGACAATGACGCTATAGGCGATTTTGGCAAGGGAGTTAAGCGTGTGTATAACGATATGATTTCAAAAGGCTTAAAAAATGTCACGATAAAATTATTCCCTGATGCAAGACACAATCTTCTTCAGGAAACATGTTATAAAGAAGTACACAGCTATATATCAGACTGGTGCGACAATATATAACAATAGTTAATGAGGCTGCGGTCAAAGTTCAAACGAGCTTTGACCGCAGCCTCTTATTATCTCATCTTATAAAATTAGTTTTCGCGCCCGTTTCGGCAGCCGGTACATCTATTCCCGCTTTTTTGCCCGCGTCTATACACTTTATGAGCCATGCCATATTTTTAGCAAGATTTCTCATCGTCTGAAGACCTTCCTCGTCCTCCATAACGTCCTCCGGCTTTGAGCCGTGAACCATTGGCCAATAGGTGGAAGATACTACAGGCATCTGTCTGATCGTGAAATATTTTAATATTCCGTCGATCGTTGCCGTAGTGCCCGCGCGGCGCGCCGAGGCTACCGCTGCCGCCGGCTTGTGAGCAAGGTCCGGACAGCTCATGAAAAGGCGGTCAAGAAGGCTGTATACAGCGCCGTTCGGTGATGCGTAATATACAGGTGAGCCTACAATAAGTCCATCACATTCTGACATCTTTCCGGCTATCTCATTCACCGCGTCATCAAATACACATTTGCCGGCTGAAGCGCATGTGCCGCATGCAATACAGTCACGGATCCCGTTATTTCCCACCCAGCAAATTTCTGTTTCTATTCCGTTATTGTTCAATTCCTTAGCCGTTTCAGCCAATGCTGTGTACGTGCAGCCCTGCTTGTGAGGACTTCCGTTTATAAGCATTACTTTCATTTTACATCTATCTCCTCTCAAATTGATCTATAATTATATTATACATAAAATTCCCGATTATGTCAAGCGTCCGCGCAGGCTGAACGGTCGAAAAACCTCGAATAATATACGTATCGCACTCTTCGACAAACTCTCTGCTGTTATGTATATATTTCGATGATTTGTTCGATGGTTAAAGCGTCCTTTTTTATTGAAATGATCGATTTGTTATGGTAATCTTATAGTGCAAATGATTGAAAAACATTGAAAAATAAGATTTAAAGGGGAATAGACAATGAGCAAAATAAAAGTATTAACTGTTGATGACGACGAAAGCTTTGTAAACACGTTCAGTGAATACCTGAAAACGACAGATTATTTTGAATCAGCCGGCTGCGCATTAAACGGCGAAGAAGCGTATGAAATGATAATTGAAACAGAGCCAGATGTGGTACTGCTCGACATGATAATGCCTCAGCTCGATGGCATAGGAGTTTTAAGAAAGATATCGGCTGCGGGACTTAAAAAGAAGCCGCTGTTCATAGTAAATTCAGCCTCATCACTGCAGAGCCTTTTTAACGTGGCAAGCCAGTACGGCGCGTCATACTTTATGATAAAGCCTCAGTCAAATGAGAGTATATGCGACGCGATAAGAGATCTGTTCGGTATAAAAGTAAGTCCTGAAACGGACCTTGAAACAGTGTATAACGACAAAGTATACGATCTTGAAACAATGGTCACAGAATACATACACGAGCTTGGTGTTCCGGCTCATATAAAAGGATATCATTATCTTAGAACTGCTATAATGATGGTCGTAAAAGATATGGAACTGCTTAACTATATAACGAAGGAGCTGTATCCTGAAATAGCTAAAGCGTATAAGACTACATCGAGCAGAGTCGAGCGCGCTATAAGGCATTCTATTGAAGTAGCCTGGACCCGCGGCAAGCCTCAGACGATGAACGAGGTTTTTGGCTACACGATAAACACCGGCAAGGGCAAGCCTACAAACTCCGAGTTTATAGCAATGGTAGCCGATAAAATAAGGCTTAAAATAAAATGAACGTCACATGACCTGGACATGCCGTTTTTCTTCCTTACAGCTTTCACTGATCATACGGTATTGAATCGCATATTAAAACAGCCTCCGGAATTGGTATAACCATATTCTGAAGGCTGTATCTGTTTTTTACATTTTAAAATCAAGCTGTTTCAGCTTTTTCACTGCTGCCAATGTCAAGCAGACCGTGCAGCTTAAGATCATAGTCTATAAGATCGACCGCGCATGATATGAAATTGTCCATCTGCCTTTCTGTCAGATACTCATACTTTCTGTCAAGCACTCTTCCCGAGCAGTCACTGTAATAATCAGCTATAAACCGTATCTGCTTGGTGAGCTGTCCCGGCTCGTAATACGGCAGATAATCCTTTACAGTATCTGTTCTTTTAAGTATCTTATACGGCAGAAAATCAGGATGATCTCTTAGATATTTATAATCTAAATCATACCAGTCTACCTTGATAGTTTTAAGAAATTCCGGATCCTTTTCGTATTCCTCCGCATATTTCAGTCTTGTCGGAAGATACATCATCGATGACCATAATATATCGGTCAAAAGATGGATATAGTATCCGAGGTAGAATTCGTAATCAGCTCCGCGTTTTTCATCCTGCAGATACTCCTCACGAAATCTCCAATATTCACAATAAACCTTAATTCCTCCCGGTGCCCAGTGAGTTATTTCCGGCGGCGGCGTGAATTCTCCGAAGCTGTCCTTTACTCCGTATCCGCAGTCGGGTGCAACAGAACCAAGCACAAAACCAGTAGGATCCTCGATAAGCTTACGCGCAATATACTGTTCAGCAATGCGCATATGTACTCCCCACGTTGCCATAGTAATTCCTTTCAACAATAATAATCACGCGGATACCTGATAAATATATCTATCAAACTCCGCACCATACATATTAAAAAAAGTAATATTCCCTTGCACGGTTACATATTATATACCATTTCATTTTAAATTTCAAGTGTTAAAACTCAACAAATTGCCGTTTTAAGTCATTTTTGTGCAAATTGTAAATGCGATCTCAAAAAAAATAAATGCGCTTAGCAGATAGCACAAATGAGATCGTACTAACCGCTGAGATCCGCAGTAATGAGCGCGTATTTTAACGTAAAATCAGATATCAGCCGTACAATGCGACTTGTTTTAAGTGGTTTCATATGACTAAATAAACCGCTTATATTCAACAATATGCTAAAACGTCCTTATCTGCCACTAATATAACAAGCTTATCATTCAAACTAAAAGCGCCCATTTAGATCCCGCAGCGGCATTATTCCGCGGCGGGATAAATGGAGCCGTGAGCGGCTTTTTTTGTCACACACGCCTTAAATAAGACATATCAGTGAAACATATTTATAGCATTGTCTATCATGCCGCCCATACTTTTAAATACTCCCTCTGTTTTCTTAGCAAGCCGATTGCGCTGACGGTCTGTTACAGGATCGGCAAGCATTGTTACTGCCGCGCCTATTATAAGTCCCGCGGTGATACCTTTAAAGAAAACTGAGCTTTGCGAACACATCATCATTATATCATCATACCTTTCTTTTTTGTACTAATAGTTTTAGGAAAAGATTTGTGTAATATTCATGTTTTTTTATAAAAAGCATGTGTAAATATATCAAAAAGCAGAAAATTTATGTATTGTGTATTGACATATTTTTTATTTATGATATTATTATATTGGGGTATATATTAACACGATACAATTGCATGATTTTACTTTAAGGAGTTGATATAAATGGCGAACATAAAGCCGTTCAGAGGCTACAGATATAATAGTGAAAAATGCGGCGATATTTCAACAGTTATAGCGCCCACTAAATATAATATAGATGATGATGCGAAAGCTAAGCTTTACGAGCTCAACGAATATAACGCGGTCAAAATTTTTGACGGTGTTTCTTATGATACAGATAACGAGGACGAAAACAAATATACAAGAGCGCGCGATTACCTCCAGCAATGGATAAAAGATGGAGTTCTCCAAAAAGATGAGGAAGACGCGATATATCTTTACGAGGAAACGATAGAGCTCCACGGAAACACATATAGAAATATGACATATGTCGCTCTTTTCGAGCTTGAGGAGCTTGGCTCGGAAAACATAAAAACCTGTGAAGAAATCAGAGAAATGTCAAAGAAAGACAGATTCGAGCTTTTATCAGCAACTAACGCGGATATGAGTATGATCACATGTATGTATATAGAAAGAGATAAAAAGCTGCTTAATCTTATGAATAAGCTTTCTCAGAACGAACCTGATATGGAGTTCGATTCAGTTGATGACAGTATGCATCAGAGATTATGGAAAATAACCGATCCTGAAACGATCGAAACGATAGTTGACGGTTTTAAGTCTCTTCCTTTATATATAACAGACGGTCAGACAAGGTATGAGACCTGCATGATGTACAGAAACTATATGAGAGCGAATAATCCTCTGAACACCGGCAAGGAATCATATAATTACACAATGGTATCTCTTGTAAACTCCAATTCTGACGGTCTGGAGATAATGCCTGTTCACCGTAAAATAAAGCTTCCGAGAGGCTTTTCGGAGGAATTATTTATAGCTATGGCGCAGGAGCATTTTAAAATAGAAAAAATTATTGTAGACTCACAGGATGACAGCATCACTGAGACAATGAAAAAGCAGATCGCGACAAAGAAGCTTGAAACTCGTTTCGCCCTTTACCATGGCGGCGATTATTTCTACAGGCTCACTCTGCTCGATAACGATTTTATCAAAAAAGAGCTTTTGCCTGAAATGTCAAAATCATATTGCGGACTTGACAGCGTTGTACTTAGAAAGCTTGTGATCAATGATATATTCAACATTGAAGATGACTATGACGATCTCGTTTCAACGTCTATAAGTTCAACTCAGTGCTTTAAGGATGTCAAGGAGGGAAAAGCCGATGTCATGATCGTGCTTAACCCTGTAAAAACAGAACAGATAGAAAGCGTAACAGCCGCCGGCGAAAAAATGCCGTATCATTCGATAAGCATTTATCCTAAGCCATCAGTCGGCGTGCTCGTAAATCTGAAAGATTAAAAAAAATAAAAAAACACTTGACAAATAATGCATATTGTGTTATACTGTCGAAGTGGCCGCATAGAAACGGTTTATTAAATGCGCACAGCATACCGTAATTAGCGAGCCCTCATTAAAAATTTTTTAGGAGGTGTAATCAGATGTACGCGATTATTGAAACAGGCGGTAAGCAGTATAAGGTTTCGGAAGGTGATGTAGTTTTCATCGAAAAGCTCGATGTTGAAGAAGGCGCTTCTATCACATTCGACAAGGTGCTTATGGCTGGCGAAGGCGATGCAGTTAAGGTAGGCACACCAGTTGTTGAGGGTGCTACTGTAACAGCTAACGTTCTTAAGAACGGCAAGGCTAAGAAGGTCATCGTATTCAAGATGAAGAGAAAGAAGAACGAGAGAAAGAAGAAGGGTCACAGACAGCCTTACACAAAGGTTCAGATAACAGCAGTTAATGCATAATCTTTCTTTATTTTAAATCGTTAAACAGAAAAATTTACGGAATTGACATCCACAGGAGGTGTAACTTAAGATGGCACATAAAAAAGGTGTTGGTAGTACAAAAAACGGTCGTGACAGCGAATCGAAGAGATTGGGTGTAAAGAGAGCTGACGGTCAGTTCGTTCTCGCAGGTAACATTCTCGTTAGACAGAGAGGTACTAAGATCCATCCGGGTAACAATGTCGGAAAAGGCAGCGATGATACATTGTTTGCTTTGATCGATGGTAAGGTTAAGTTTGAAAGAGTAGGCAGAGACAAGAAGCAGTGCAGCGTTTATGCCGACTAATTAACGGATAAGCAATCCCAAGACGTCTGATACGTTTTGGGATTTTCTTTTTAAAAAAGGAGACATGAAATGTTTACAGATAAGGCGAAAATTTTTATAAAAGCCGGAAACGGCGGCAATGGCGCTATATCATGGCGCCGTGAAAAATATGTGACTGCCGGCGGTCCTGACGGCGGCGACGGCGGAAACGGCGGCAATGTTATTTTCCATGTTGATTTAGGACTTACCACTCTTATGGATTTCAGATATAAAAGAAAATACGTCGCTCAAGTCGGTATGGACGGATCCGGCAAGCGCCAGAAAGGAAAAAAAGGCGATGATATTATTATAAATGTGCCGCAGGGCACATTAGTGCGTGACGCTGGATCTAATCTTATCATAGCCGATCTTTCTGATCCCGAAAAAGATGTAGTTATCGCAAAGGGCGGCAGCGGCGGCTGGGGAAACGCGCATTTTGCGACAGCGGTACGTCAAGCGCCTAATTTTGCTAAAAACGGTCAGCCGGGCGAAGAGCGCGAAATAATACTTGAGCTTAAGCTGCTCGCCGATGTCGGACTTGTAGGATTCCCTAACGTCGGCAAATCCACTCTGCTTTCAATGACCACAAAGGCACAGCCTAAAATCGCCAATTATCACTTCACAACGCTTGAGCCTAATCTTGGAGTAGTTGATCTTGGCGAGCACAGAAGCTTTGTTATGGCTGATATTCCGGGCATTATAGAGGGTGCTTCTGAAGGGGTTGGACTTGGTCATGAGTTTTTAAGACACATAGAGCGTACAAGACTTCTTCTTCATGTCGTAGATGTGTCATTTATAGAAGGCAGAGATCCTATATCTGATTTTGATATAATCAATGAGGAACTTTCAGCTTATGATATGGAGCTTGAAAGCAGACCTCAGATAGTTGTTGCAAACAAGACAGATATTATCCAGAACGAGGACGCGTATAACGCTTTTCTTGAAGAAATGAAAAAGCGCGGTCTTGAGGTATTTGTTATTTCAGCGGCGACCGGACAGGGCGTTAAAGAGCTTATGCTCAGAACATATGAAGAACTTCAAAAGCTGCCGCCTATAGTCACATTTGAACCTCAGGTGGATCTTGACGCCGAGAGATTTGTTGATAAGTCGGGCAAAGGCTTTGAAATACACCGCGAAAATGAAACTTTCGTTATCACAGGCTCATGGATCGAGGCTGTCGGCGGCAGTGTCACATTTGATGATACAGATTCCCTCGCCTATTTCCAGAGAGCGCTTATAAACCGCGGTGTTATAGAAGAACTTATAAACATGGGTATCAAAGAAGGACAGATGGTCAGAATAGGCGATCTTGAATTTGAATTTGTATTCTAATATATCCATGGACGAACGAAAGATAATACTGAAAGCTGAAGGCAAAAGATTTAAGAGCTACAGAGAGCAGAGCCGACTGTCACAAAAGGAAGCCGCGGAGCTTCTTGGCATATCGTCAAGAACACTCGGCGCGTATGAGCGCGGCGAACGCGAGATCACCTTTGCTATGACAGTCAAAATGGCTGAGATCTACAATACAACTTTTGCCGAGCTTACCGCGTATAAAAGCATATGCGGAAACGAAGACAAATAAAAACACAAAACAAGCTGCGCCAATGGCTGTTTAAAAGCCGGTGCAGCTTGTTTTATTCCAAAAAAACTGCGGACAATATCACACTGCAATATTGTCCGCTATAAAAATATGAAAAAGTGAGAACAAAATATTATATATTACCGATTTTATTTTACCCAGTCTCCCCACTCATACTCGTCTTTTGTATCGAGTATATAATCCTTTGTAAGCTCTAACGCCACGATAGTGTTAAGACACCACTGAGCTGTAAAGTTTGTGCTTATCCAGAACATTTCATCAAGCTCCGGATTATTAAAATAGTTCTTTACGATTTCCTTGTCAAATCCCTCATCTTTGTTCTTTCCTGCCAGAGAATGTATAAGCACCTGCCATACCT
>CALXSW010000179.1 GCA_944391255.1 uncultured Clostridia bacterium
AAAAATCTTTTATATGTGGCGTCCATGCCGAATGCTCCTATGGGAGCCGCAATAAGTATTGAAAGCACAGCCACAGAAAGAACGATCCTGCCGCATGGCAGTCCCATAGCGAGCGGAACAGAGCCTATAGCCGCCTGAACAGTCGCTTTTGGCAGATATGAGATCATGCAGAATAGTCTTTCGCGCCGGTCAAGCTGAGTTTTAGCAAGACAGATAGTTACGCCGATAGAGCGGAACACAAGAGCTGTAAGTATCATGAGAACAGCTGCCGCGCCGGCGTCGAGCGTGTATCGTATATCTACTGCCGCGCCTACAAGAACGAAAAGTATAACTTCAGCCGCAAGCCACAGCTTTCCAAATTTTTCTGAAAGACGTTTTGAAACGAATGAAACGCTTTTAAGCTTTATTACGCACGCCATGCTCACTACAGCCAAAAGACCGGATACAGGAACGATACCTTTAAGCCATGTTTCAGCGGCCATGAGCAAAAATGAGCTTCCAAGCACGATTATGACCTTCATACTGTTGCGCACATAATGCTTATGAGCGTATGCCGTCTCAAATATAAAGCTTAGCGCGTATCCGGCTGCCGCTCCGAGGATTATGCCGAGGATAATAGACACAGGTATTCCGGCAAATTCAGAAAGACTTGCTCCGCCTCCCTGCGCCATACCTGTGAAAGTTGAAAACAGAACGATCACAAAAATATCGTCGCATGACGCGCCTGCCATTATAAGCTGTGGAATACTTTTATCTGTTCCGTACCCCGATTCCATAAGCTTTACCATACGTGGTATCACGACAGCCGGAGATACCGCGCCTACAACAGCGCCCATTACAGCCGCCTCTATCCTCGTCACACCGAGAAAATACGGCGCAAAGATAACAAAGCCAAGTATTTCAAAGCATGCCGGAACAAAGGACATAAGCAGCGCCGGACGTCCGACTTTTTTCAGATCAGATATATTGAGCGAAAGACCGGCTTTTAAAAGTATTATTATAAGCGCCATCTGCCGCAGATCGGCAGATATGGACAATATGGAGCTGTCGAGAAGATCAAGCGCGTACGGCCCCAGTATGATGCCTGTTGCGAGCATTCCTATGATTCGCGGCAGATGTATCCTGCGGCAAATCTCAGCCATTAAGAGGCCGGCAAGAAAAATAAGAGCAAGTGATGTAAGCATGTTTTTTCCTCCTGTAAATAAAATAAAAAAGCTGATGATTTCCGCGAAAAAAAATCGCAGAAGTCATCAGCTGAAAAAGCAGTTTAGGTTTCCCAAGGGAGAACTTCATTCCCTTATGTTCCGTATTATATCATTTTTTGTACCTATTGTCAAGCGTTTTTTCTTTCTCTATATGAATTTTATCATATAAGTAAAAAAATAAAAAATTTAAAAAAAATTTAAAAAAACTCTTGACAAAACAGGAAGTATCTGTTATAATGATTATGTTGTATGGCTCGTTGGTCAAGCGGTCAAGACTCCGGCCTCTCACGCCGGCAACGCGGGTTCGATTCCCGCACGAGTCACCAAATACAAACTTATCCGAACCTTCATTTATTTTTTTAGATGACTGTTTCGGATTAGTTCTTCAAAGAGAAAAGGACAGGTGAGTTCTCCTGTCTTTTTTATTTTTGTGAAAAAATATCCCGTATAACAAGATGTTTTAATAGTCATATCTTGTTATACGGGATTTGTGATTTTATCAGTTTTTTTATGATTTCATTAAGAGATGTCGCATGAATAGTGAGATACTATTTATCCGGAGGAACGATGGTCTTTGTAACGTTTTAAGATTGCGGATCATATTATAGAGCAAAGGAGTTGATGGATATGGTCAATATATGTATGCGCGGCGCTTCAAAGGCTGTGGGGCTGTCTATACTTACCTTTTGCCTTGGTATAGTACTTGGACTGTCATGCCCTATAGAAGTCCTTGTAGTGGCGGAAATGGTGCTTCTGACACTGCTTGGATATCTTTGTTTGTTTAAGTGGTAATATGGGTGAAATGCCCGATGTGATCTGAAAGGCGGTGTGTGGTATGAAAATAGTAGTAAAAAAGGTTCCAAAATGTCTTTGCGGTATTGTAAAGCTGTTGTTTGGAGTGTGATCTATAGACAAAACCCCGTTCGGATCATATCCGAACGGGGCATGTCGCATATTATTCTTCTCCGCGGATCACAGCGGCAAGGCGCTGCATAAACCGAGTGCATTTGCCGACAGCCGCGGCTTTGAACTCAACTCCCTCGCCGCGCAGAATATCGGTGAGCTCTTCTGGAATAGCCTTTGTATATTCTACCTCTATTTCATAATCTGTTTTATCGAGATAGTCGTTTTTGTCAAGGCATATTTCCACTCCGTCACAATAGAAAAGACTGTGACGAAGTGTGGTAAGCGAGCCAAGACTATGCGCGCTTATATCAAGCCCTGTCATTTTTTTGCATTCCTCGGCAGAGAAACTGTCGGGGATCTTATCAGTCGGAAATTCTGCCTCTTCGCATATCTGAAGAGGGGAGTTTTCGTTTTTATGAACTTTTACCTGTATAACGCTTGCTCCGGCCTTGGTGCGGACGCGGAGTGTTATACCATTTTTTTTCAGCGTGTTGGAGCTGTCAGTATAGTAAGTATTGATCTGCTCTTTTACCCAGTCCCATGAAAAACGCTGTTCAAGTCTTTCGTACTGCTCCTTTGTGAGCATACATTTCAATTCTGTTTCAAGCATATCCTACCTCATATAAATTGATTTCTTTCCTCGCTGTATTCGTAGCCTATTATCTTGCATTTTCTTATTATCTCGTCTTTGTCAGCCTGCATATCGTCGCACAGCTCGTCAAGTGATGAATAAAAATTTCTAAGCTTCGTGTTCATAACGCTTACAAGTATAGCAGGATCGTTTGGCACGTTCATTTATGATTCCCCCTTATGAAAATTAATCAGTGATTATGACCGGTTTTGATATACCTCCTACATTTGCCGGTACGCGGCTTTCGATGACAACATCAAGTTTAAGCTCGCCGCTGTCTTTTATATCATAAACAAATCTTTTGCCGTACGGGCATTCGCACGACATAACTTTTTCATTGTTTATATAGACGTCTACCATATCTCCGAAAAGCTCGCGGAAGATCAGCTTCTGACCGGCTTTTGCCTCTGTTTTTGTTCTGTACATCACATATCCTACGGCGCTGTTATGCGTATCGTCATAGCCATTGCCTACAGAGGTTACGACCCATGTATTCATGTCGCTGTCTGATATTTCTTTTTCAACATCAGGATACTCGTTTGAAATATCAAGCATCTGTCTCCATTTTACGAGATATTTTTCCGTGACTGATGATATGTACTCGCATTCATTTTCGCGCTTGGCAACAGGAATGATAATCTGAGACTGTATACCGTTTTCAGATACCGCTGTGACGGTCATTTCAGTCGCTCCGCTGTCAGGTGATATGACAGCCTGACAAAGTCCCATATACAGCTTTCTTTCAGATGCTTTGTCCGGCTCATGCGAATTAGGATCGCCGTTTCCTACTCCGAGAATACTTCCGCCGCTCACACTGAACCGTATCAGCTCGCATGCGTTGTATACATAGTGACCGTTAAGGTCAAGCGCTTTTACATTAACGCATATGCCGTCATTTTCATATGCTGTTTCCATGCCTGAGGATAGCTCAAGAGCGGCTGTTTCTCCGCAGGTGTAAACAGTGTCAGACGCGTCAGATGATAAAGAGCGTACGCTTATATATCCGCTTTCAAATAAGATATCTTTAAACACAGCAGTGTTTTCATCGTCAACTTCTAATTCTGAAACGGAGCGTCCGTTTATTATAAGCTCAACCTTTTTCGCGTTTGAGAATACATGTATATCGACGGTTTCACCGTCGCTGTAATTCCAGTGGCTGGCTATATGCACAAGCTCCTTGTCTGTCCAATATGACTTATTGAGATAATACGCGGACTTAGGGAAACCGCAAGTGTCCATTATGCCGAATTGCGTTGATATCGACGGATAGGCATAAGGCGTGGGTTCGCCGCGGTAATCAAAGCCTGTCCATATGAAATATCCCATCATATACGGTCTTTGGATTATCTGTTTCCAACCGTCACGGTATGTGTTGCCCCAAGGCGCGGCCTCGCTGTCGAAATTATCTATTATATGCTTGTCGTGATCCGTCTTAAAGCAGCCGCGTGTCATGAACGCGGAGCAATTTTCAGAGCCTACGACCGGAAGATATGAAAATTTTTCCCTAAATGCGTCATACATATACGTCTGATAATTTATTCCGGCTATGTCGCATACATCATTTGCGCCGCTGTCAGACAGCAGACCGTTATTCATCGCTCCGAGAGTGAAGCGCGTTCCGTCATACTTTTCGACCTCGTTCTTCATTCTGATCGCGAGTTTCCTTCCGGAATATGTGCCCTGCAATGGCTCTTCATTAAAAAGAGAGTACATTATAACGCATGGATGATTTCTGTCACGTTTTACCATATCCCGTATCTGTTTCAGACCATCGCATTCGGCTGAATTGTACTGCCTGTTCTCGTCCATCATAAGAATACCGTACTTATCGCAGGCGTCAAGTATGGATTTTGAGCAGTTGCCGTGCGCGGAGCGGTACGCGTTTGAACCAAGCTCCTTTAAAAGCTTTATCCTGTATTCATTTACAGCATCAGGCACCGCGACGCCTACTCCGGCATGATCCTGATGATTGCATGTGCCGAGCAGCTGCACGCGTCTGCCGTTTAGCATAAATCCGTTGTCGGCGTCTACTTTTATTGTGCGGAAACCGATATTAAATTCTGTATCGTCTATTTCCTGCCCGTCCTCTTTTATCACGCATACCGCTCTGTAAAGATAAGGATCATCTATATCCCAAAGATTAGGGCTGTATGTCAAAAAGCTTCCCTCGAATGTTTTAATGTCGCCGGCATTTATAGAAAATTCTCCGTTGTATTTGCCGACTATATCATCATCTTTATTGTATAACAGGATCTCTATTTCAAAATTCCTGTCAACTGTTGAGTTGTTTTCAACAGTCATATGAGAGAATACCTGCCATGTTGACGCGTCAAGCTTTACAGGCTCAAGAAAAACGCCGTCATGCTCAAAATGCAGCATATTTTTCTTATACATATTGACGTGTCTGTATATACCGGCGCCCTCGTACCACCAGCCTTCAATAAGATCAGCGTCAACGGAAATAACGAGATCATTTACGTTTTCGCCATAGAGCGCCATATCAGTTCCGTCTGCTGTAAACGTGTTATATCCGCTGTAATTTCTCGCTATTACTGAGCCGTTAAGGTATACTACAGATTCGCCTGTTATTCCTTCAAATTCAAAAAGTATTTGTTTGTCCCTGTCGGATCCATCAAGGCGGAATCTTTTTGAGTACCATGCCTTTCCGCGCTTTTTATATCCGTTTGCGGGACCGTATTTTTCTTCAAACTCGTTTTTTACGGCATAGTCATGAGGTAGATCAACTGTTTCCCAGCCGCTTTTGTCATAGTCCGGACTTGCCGCGCCGATCCTGCCTCCGGCTTTTGCCGCCATATATGTTTGCGTGTGCGAGTTTAGAACAGGGCGGGGGATATCACCGTCGTGAAAGCTCCAGCCCTTGTCAAGACAGTATTTTTTCATTGAAATATATCTCTCCTTCGTTTATTCTTGTATAAATCCAAAGCTGTCAACGTCAAACAGACCGCTGTCTGTTATTCTTATATGAGGTATTACGGGAAGCGGCAAAAACGCAAGCGAAAGGAGAGGATCAACATCTTCTGTAACGTTAAGCGCGCGCGCCGCCTTTATAAGGTTATCGTGTATTGTGATAACCTCCTCCGCCGGTCTGTTTGTCATGAGTCCGGCTATTTCAAGCTCAAGATATTCTTTAACTTCTCCGCCTGAAACTACAGCCGCTCCGCCCGATTTGCCGAGCGTGTTTACAGCTATCGCCATATCGCTGTCGTTATCGCCTATAACTATAACGTTGTGCGAGTCATGACCGATAGACACTGCGATAGCGCCGTTTTCGATACCATAATTTGAAACGTATGCGATGCCCTTGTTTCCTGTGTTGTGATGTCTTTCTATCACACATACCTTTGACAGCTTATCGCCTTTTTTTACTTCTGTTTTCTCTGTTATGATAGACTGTGGTGTAAGCTTTATTGCTGTGAATTTTTCAGGTGTGTCATGCTTGAAAAATTCCGGAGTGATCTCAGGTAGATGCACAGTGTCTGTAACTCCTGTAGTGTCACATTCAGGCACATCAAAAAGCGCTTTACCGTTTTCAGCTACTTTTACACCGTCCTTAAAAACAGTTTCCACCGATAGATTTTGAAGTGTGTCAGCTATAACTATATCTGCTCTGTATCCAGGCGCTATCGCTCCTCGGTCAGTAAGACCATAGCAAAGCGCGGCTGATATCGTCGCTACGCTTAATGCGATCAAAGGCGGGATACTTAGATCTATGGCTTTTTTTACCATTGTGTCTATGCAGCCTTCAGCCACTGTTTCGCCTACAAATCTGTCGTCAGTGCAGAAAGTACAGCGTGTGAAAGTATAGTTATTGACTCCATATATAAGGCGTGAAAGATCTTTTGACAATGTGCCTTCTCGTATCGCAACATACATGCCTTTTCCTATTTTTTCAAGCATTTCCGGAAGATTGCCGCATTCGTGATCTGTCTTTATTCCGGCGCACGCGTACGCGTCAAGCTTTGCCCCGCGCAGTCCCGGAGCATGACCGTCTATATATTGTCCCTCAAGCTTGCCTATAACGTCATCGTCAGAAGCTATAACTCCGGGATAATTCATCATTTCGCCTATGCCGTGGAAATCCTTTGCAAGCTCTTTTGTGTCATCGGCGTTAAAAGCTGCTCCGGCATGTTCAAACGGAGTTGCAGGGACACATGAAGGCATCATGAATTTTATGTCAAGCGGGATATTTTTGGCGCTGGCACGCATAAAATCAAGTCCTTTTTTTCCGCATACATTGGCGATTTCATGAGGATCAGCTATAACGGTAGTCACACCATGCGGCATTACAGCGCGCGCATACTGAGGCGGAGTGACCATTGAGGATTCTATATGGACATGTGAATCTATAAATCCGGGCAGGACATATTTTCCATAAGCGTCTATTGAGTTTTCACAGTCATATTCTCCCACGCCTGCAATATATCCGTCTTTTACAAGCACATCAGCAACTATGACGCGGCCGGTGAATAAGTCAGCTACACGTCCCCTTTTTATTACAAAATCAGCGTTCTCTCTGCCGCATGCGGCATTGATCAATCGTTTCTTATCAGGCATATCTGATCAACCTTTCTTTTTCGTTGTTAACTATTGCGCGGAGCCTTAAAACTCCGATATAATATATATTAATTGTACCATAAAAAAACATTAATGTAAATATATAATTTTTTATTTTTTGCTCAATTAAAAATAAATATAAATATAATATGACAAAATATTACAGAATAATAAATTAATGTTTTATCATATTGACAAAAAGGGTACAATGTATTAAAATAGTAGAAAGGCTTTAAAACAATATGCAACGAGGAAAACAGTTTAAATTATTTTATAAACAGACATTGATCATACGATATAATGATTGGTCGATGCGGCTAAGATCAGGAGGGAAATAAAATGGCTGAAAAATACGGTGTAGTGCCGGACAGATTCACTAAAGAATGGTGGGAATATTTTTGGATGTATTATAAATGGCACACTATAGCTACAGTTTTTGTGATCATATTTGTAGCGGTCACTATAGTGCAGTGCGTTACAAAGGAAAAGTTTGACCTTACTGTAAATTGTATGGGACAGATATCGTATAGTCAGGAGTGTCTTGATAAGGCTGAGAATGTGTGTAATCAATATTCGTCTGATGCGGATGGAAACGGAGAGGTCAATGTATTCTTCCAGCAGCTCACAATAACGGGCGCTGCGGGAAGTGAGGAAATGGATTATGCCGTTCAGACGAAGCATGATATGGAGCTTGGAAATGACGGCTCATTTGTATTTATATACGACGAAAATGAAACACAGAACCAGCTGCAACGCGATCATACGGCGCAGACATATCTTGATGTAAGAGATTGGATAGACGGCGATATAGATGAGGAACGTCTTGTAAAGACAAATGACGGAACGCCTATAGCTGTAAAGCTTACAGCGAGCAGTCCGCTTGCTGAGTCCGGTATCAAGACTGAAGGTCTGGCATTGTGTGTAAGACAGAATTATACTGATGACGATTTTAACGCGTTGTCACAGCAGAGCGCGATAGAGCTTGCAAACGCGCTCATAAAATAAGAAATACATAATTATATTAAATGACATCTTGGAGAAAATGCGCAAAGGGGGTGTTGACCGTGGATAATTCGCCGCAGCTTATGGAAACGTCTGAGCTTTTTACGGCATATAGATCGAGCGGAGACACAAAGCTACGAGATGAGATAGTTGAGAGATATGTTTATATAGCTAAGATAATAGCGAATAAATTTGTCAGAAACAGACGATCTTACAATAATGGGATAGATTATGACGATGTTTATCAGGTGGCATGCCTTGGGCTGATATATGCGGCTGAAAGGTTTGATGAGGAAAAAGGAGTTAAATTCACAACGTTTGCGACAAAAACGATAGTTGGCGAGATACAGAGATATTTTCGTGAACGCGGTATGTTTATCCATGTTCCGCACAGATTATATGAGGTTTTCATGAAAGCAGAGCGTATAAAACGCAGTGAAAGTGAAACAACTTCGGAGGATCTGGCGAGAATACTCGGAGTGTCGGAGGATACGCTCAAGGAGGCGTATATGTCAGGCGGTGTGTCATTTGTCAGATCACTTGAGAGTGAGCTTTTAGGTGATGATGAAAGACCGGTAAAGCTCATGGACACGATAGGATATGAAGACTCAAGCTTTCTTGTTATTGAAAACAGCGATTTTATAGACTATTGCAGAAAACAGCTTTCTGATGAAGAAAATAAGTTTGTCGAGATGAGATATTATGACGGCATGAGCCAGAAGGCGATAGGGGAGAGCATGGGCATGAGCCAGATGCAGGTGTCGCGTTTGGAGAAAAAAATACTGAAAAAACTGAGATTCGTTTATTTTGGCGACTGAATAAAGGTGTGATTGGGAAGATCGTATTTCCATGTCACACCTTTTTTTATGGATATATTATACATTTTAGACAAAAAAATATCTTATTCGAAAAGATTATTTTATCAATAGACCACCTTAATTGACAAAAACATAACAAATAATACTAAAAAAACGCCGTATTTTTAAATTATATGTGGAAAATGTAAAATATTAAAAAAACATATTGACAAATTAATAACAATATGCTATTATGATACTTGTAAAACGGAAGCGTAAAAAACAAGACTTCTGTATATAATATACACACACGGAAATTCAAATTTTAAAGTTAAAATTTTTTAAAGCGGAGGAATCAGTGATGGCTAAAAAAGCAGAAGAAGTAAAGCAGCCGGAGATCAATGTAGCAGAAATGATAGACGGCTACGTTACAAAAGCAAAAAAAGCTCTCCATGAATTTATGTCAATGGATCAGGAGCAGATCGATAAGATCGTTAAAGCTATGGCTCTCGCAGGTCTTGACAAGCATATGGAGCTTGCAAAAATGGCTGTTGAAGAAACAGGCAGAGGTATTTTTGAAGATAAGATAACGAAGAATATGATCGCTACAGAATATATTTATCACTCAATAAAGAATGAAAAGACAGTAGGCGTTATAGCGGAAAATGATCTTGAGGATTATGAGATCGTGGCTGAGCCTCTCGGCGTTATATGTGGTGTAACTCCTGTTACAAACCCAACATCTACAACAATGTTTAAGTCGCTTATCTCTATAAAGGCGAGAAACCCGATCATATTCGGTTTCCACCCGGCAGCTCAGCAGTGCAGCGTTGCAGCGGCAAAGGTATTGCTTGACGCGGCAGTTCAGGCAGGAGCGCCTGAAAACTGTATCCAGTGGATCGAGTATCCTTCAATAGAGGCTACAAACGCGCTTATGAATCATCCTGGCATCGCTACAGTTCTTGCAACAGGCGGAAGCGGAATGGTAAAGGCAGCGTACTCAACAGGTAAGCCGGCATTGGGCGTTGGTCCTGGTAACGTTCCTTGCTATATCCATAAGTCATGCGATCTTAAGCAGGCTGTAAATGACCTCGTTATGTCAAAGTCATTCGATAACGGTATGATCTGCGCGTCAGAGCAGGCAGCTATCGTTGATAAGGAGATATCAGCTGAGTTTGAAGAGCTTATGAAGCAGGCGGGCTGCTATTTCCCTACAGATGAAGAAGTATTGAAGATATCAAATTACTGCTTCAACCCTGAAGGCAAGCTCAACGCCGCTATAGTTGGTAAGGCAGCATCATGGATAGCTGAACAGGCGGGCGTAAGCGTTCCTAAGACAACAAAGGTTCTTGTTTGCCGCATCGGAGGAGTAGGACCTGATCATCCGCTTTCAAGAGAAAAGCTCAGCCCTGTACTTGCGTATATGACAGCTGAAAACCCTGATCAGGGTATAGACCTCGCTGAACAGATGGTATTGTTCAATGGTATGGGACACAGCGCTGTTATCCACGCAAAGGATAAGGAAGTAATAGATAAGTTCGCTTCGATCATGAAGGCGAGCCGCCTTATAGTTAACTCACCGTCATCACACGGCGCTATAGGTGATCTTTATAACACATCAATGCCTTCACTCACACTTGGCTGCGGAAGCTACGGCGGCAACAGCGTGAGCGGCAACGTAACTACTCTCAACCTTATAAACCAGAAGAGAGTTGCAAAGAGGAGAATTAATATGCAGTGGTTCAAGGTTCCGGATAAGATTTATTTTGAGTATGATTCAATACAGTATCTTGAAAAGATGCCTGATATATCAAGAGCATTTATCGTAACAGACCCGGGAATGGTATCTCTCGGATATGTTGATAAGATATTGTACTATCTCAGAAAGAGAGAACAGCATGTTCACTGTGAGATCTTCTCAGAAGTAGAGCCTGATCCATCTGTTGAAACAGTTATGAAGGGCGCAGAAATGATGAGAGAATTCAAGCCTGACGTTATAATCGCATTGGGCGGCGGTTCGGCAATGGACGCTGCAAAGGGTATGTGGCTGTTCTATGAGCATCCGGACGCTGACTTCAACGGTTTAAGACTCAGATTCCTTGATATCAGAAAGAGAGCGTTCAAGTTCCCTAAGATGGGTATAAAGGCTAAGATGGTAGCTATCCCTACAACATCAGGTACAGGTTCGGAAGTAACATCATTCGCGGTTATTTCAGATAAGAAGAACAATATGAAGTACCCATTGGCAGACTATGAGCTCACACCAGACGTTGCTATAATCGATCCGCAGTTCGTATTGTCACTTCCAAAGGGCGCTACAGCTGACACAGGTCTTGATGTCCTCACACATGCTATCGAAGCATACGTTTCTGTTATGGCTTCAGATTACACTGACGCGCTTGCTATAAAGGCTTGTCAGCTCGTATTTGAATATCTCCCGAGAGCATACAAGAACGGTGCAAACGACAGAGAAGCAAGAGAAAAGATGCACAATGCAAGCTGTATGGCAGGTATGGCGTTCACAAACGCGTTCCTCGGTGTAAACCACTCGATCGCGCACAAGATCGGAGGAGAATATCATGTTCCTCACGGCAGAGCAAACGCTGTATTGCTTCCATATGTAATAAGATACAACTCACAGCAGCCTACAAAGCTCGTTTCATGGCCTAAGTACAAGAGCTTCATCGCAGATAAGAAGTATGCTGAAATAGCTCACGCATGCGGATTCGGCGGAAAGACAGTTGAAGAGGGCGTAAATAACCTTATAAATGCTGTAAAAGAGCTTATGAAGACTGTAGGCGAGCCGGCTTCATTTGCTGAATGCGGAATAGATGAAACAGAATATATGTCAAAGATAGAGGATCTGTCATACAAGGCATTCGAGGATCAGTGTACAACAGCTAATCCGAGACTTCCATTAGTTACAGAGATCCAGGATATCATGAGAAAAGCTTATAAGGGTGAATAATTGTAAAATTATCTGCTGATATAATTGTAAAATATACCGTGTCCGAAAGGATGCGGTATATTTTTTTGAAAATATTTTTATCAAACCAAACGCGTATTGACAAAAAGAGCATATTGAAATAAAATATACATAATAAAAACAGAAAGGCGGTTTTTTTATGAAAATATCGTTTATAGGCGCGGGAAAGGCTGGTCTTTCGCTCGCTTCATATTTTGAAAAATGCGGTGAGGAGATATGCGGATTCTATTCTCCGCATACTGTTTCAGATAAATTTAAGATGTTCGACAATGCTGATATGGCAGCTGATGCAGGTGAGCTCGTCATAATATCTGTAAATGATGATTCCATAGCCGATGTGTGGAATAAGCTTGATAAAGCTAAGCTCTATGGCAAGACGGTATGTCATTTGAGCGGCTCTTTGACATCTCATATTTTTAACGGCGATCATGCTGTAAGCCGCTGTTCAATGCATCCTATGCTCGCTTTCAGCTCTTCAGATACCGGCTTCGATAATATAAAAAGTGCTTTTTTTACGCTTGAGGGTGATAATGACGCTGTAGAAACTTTGGGAAACCTGCTTAAAAGATGCGGAAATGAATATAAAATAATAAATGCAGACAGCAAAGCGGCATATCATGCTGCCGCATGCTTTGTTTCAAATTTTATGACGGCTGTATGCGCTGAAGGATTTTCTATACTCAAAGAAAATTGCGGATTTAGTGACGATGAGATCTTAAAGGCGATGGCTCCGCTTATATCTGTAAACGCTGAAAATATATGCAAAAAAGGCATAAAAAATTCGCTTACAGGCCCTGTATCAAGGGGTGATGCTGATACTGTAAGAAAACATTTGAAAGTGCTTTCGGGGAGGAAAAAACAGATCTATAAGCTTTTAAGCAGCGTTCTTGCTGAGGAGTCAGGACATGCGGAGATTTTAAGTCTTATGAACAATGATAAGTAAGTCGTTTCGGAAGATGAGCGGTAGGAATATATGCTAAAAAATAAAAAAAGTTTTGTGATAAATGTATAAATATACATCTTAAGTAATTGACAGGTATGGTATATTTTGCTATAATGTTTGTAGGCTTAAAATTATCTAATATTGTCGTATTGCGCTGAAAATACGCAAGCTGACAATAAGTTTTACCTGAAATCAGAAGCTCAGGTAAGGTTCGGTGATAATGCTTCTGACTGCGCACACAACAGTTTTGTGAAAAAGGAGGGTATAAATTATGAATTTTTGTGGAAAATGCGGAAATAGATTGACAGAAGGAGATTCATTTTGCCGAGTGTGCGGGACAAAGGTATCAGATTATGAGACTGATAACAATAAAGAGAGTAGTGGCAAAACGGAAAGCAGTGCTTATAATAATGTGAATAATAACAACAATAATAATTACTATAATCAGAATATAGGTATGGGGTATAATAATTATAGTAACACTAACACAGTAAATGAAAAGAGTACATACAATATGACACTTTTTGATGGATTCGTAAGGTGCATGAAGCATTATGCGGATTTTAACGGAAGAGCGAGACGAAAGGAGCTTTGGGGATTTGTATTGTTTTTATGGCTG
>CALXSW010000180.1 GCA_944391255.1 uncultured Clostridia bacterium
TACAGAGGTTTACTCAAATACAGGCGGTCAGTCATCAAAGTCAACACCAACAGGTGCTATTGCTAAGTTTGCTGCCGCAGGTAAGGAAGTAAAGAAGAAGGATCTCGCAGCTATAGCTATGTCATACGGTTATATCTACGTTGCTCAGGTAGCAATGGGTTACAACCAGCAGCAGACATTGAACGCTATTATGGAAGCTGAAAGCTACAATGGTCCATCACTTATAATTGCATACGCTCCATGTATCAACCACGGTATCAAGGGCGGTATGACAATTGCTCAGGCAGAAGAGAAGAAGGCTGTTGAAACAGGTTACTGGCACTGCTTCAGATTCGACCCACGTCGTGCAGAAGAAGGCAAGAACCCATTCCAGCTTGATTCAAAGGCACCTACTAAGGAATATCAGGAATTCCTCGATGGCGAAGTTCGTTATAACTCACTTAAGAGAGCTAATCCGGAACGTGCTGAACAGTTGTTCTCATACGCTGCTAAGACAGCTAAGGACAAGTATGAAAAGCTCGTTAAGATGGCTGAAGAGGATTGATATATATCAATATTGTGATGATATGGAAATGAGCGGTCTAATGACCGCTCATTTTTGTTAAATAAAAAACGGCGAATGGATCTCAATTATTGAAGTTTGTGAAATATTATGCTTGAAAAAGTGATAGAAATGTGGTATAATATAATTTGGTAGTATAAATTTTTGATACAAAAGGAGATATTGACATGTCAGGTCATTCAAAATGGAGTACGATAAAGAGAAAAAAAGGCGCAAATGACGCGCAGCGCGCAAAGATATTTACTAAGATAGCGCGTGAGATCATTGTTGCTGTAAAAGCAGGCGGCCCTGATCCGGCTAATAATGCGAGCCTTAAAGATGTTATAGCTAAGGCGCGTTCAAACAATATGCCGAATGATAATATCAACAGAACTATTAAAAAGGCAGCAGGCGCGGGTGATACAGCTGATTACTTCCCAATGACATACGAGGGATACGGTCCTGGCGGCGTTGCCGTTATCGTTGAGGCGCTTACTGATAATAAGAACAGAACAGCCGCTGATGTGCGTGCCGCTTTTTCAAAGTACGGCGGTAATATGGGTACAACAGGCTGTGTAAGCTTTATGTTTGATCATAAGGGTATTATTATAATAGAAGATGAAGACGGCGAGCTCGATGAGGACGAAGTAACGATGGACGCTCTTGAGGCAGGTGCTGAAGATGTGTCGATCGAAAACGGAGTTATAGAGATCGATACTGTTCCGAACGAGGTCGGAGCTGTAAGAGAGGCGCTCGAGGAGAAGTATACTATTGCTTCAGCTGAGGATACTATGGTGCCGCAGACGACTACAACGCTTACAGATGAAAAGCAGATCACGAACATGAGAAAAATGCTTGATGTTCTTGAAGATAATGATGATGTGCAGAATGTATATCATTCATGGGATATGCCTGACGAGGAATAAGCCGGGCGAGCGGTACGGTCAGTATGGCGGTGGATATAAAATAAAGCTGCCGGCGGGATAAAACGGCGCGCTAAATATTGTTTTACACTGCTAAGCGCCGCAAAAATATATTAATATACAAAATTATAAGAGAGGGATGAATTGCTATGTATGATGTGATGTCAAGTCATGCAGAAGAGTTTATTGATGACGAAGAAGTAAGAGAAACACTGCTTTTCGCCCGTGAACATAAAAACGATCGAGAAATGATCGAGAAGATCCTTGAAAAAGCTAATGAAACGAAGGGCCTTGATCACAGAGAGGCATCTGTTTTGCTCGCTTGCGAGGAAGAGGATCTGAACCAGAAAATGTACGCTCTTGCGAAGGATATAAAGCAGAGGATCTACGGCAACAGAATAGTGTTCTTTGCTCCGCTGTACCTTTCAAATTATTGTATAAATTCGTGTGTATATTGTCCGTATCATGTAAAAAACAAGCATATATGCCGTAAGAAGCTCACGCAGGATGAGGTCAGAGCGGAAACTATAGCGCTTCAGGATATGGGTCATAAAAGACTCGCGCTTGAGGCGGGAGAGGATCCGGTCAATAATCCGCTTGAGTATATTCTTGAGTGTATTAATACTATATATACGACAAAGCATAAGAACGGCGCTATACGCCGCGTAAATGTAAATATCGCCGCTACTACGGTCGAGGATTATAAGAAGCTTAAAGATGCGGGAATAGGAACGTATATCCTGTTCCAGGAGACATATAATAAGAAGAATTACGAAGTGCTGCATCCGGCAGGCCCTAAGAGTGATTACTGTTACCATACAGAGGCTATGGACAGAGCTATGGAAGCGGGCATAGACGATGTGGGACTCGGAGTTCTCTATGGTCTTGATAATTATGATTATGAATTGTGCGGAATTCTTATGCATGCCGAGCATTTGGAAGCAAAGTTCGGCGTCGGTCCGCATACTATTTCAGTGCCGAGAATATGTCCGGCTGACGATATAGATGTAAATGAATTTTCAAACGCTGTGCCTGATAAGCTCTGGCAGAAAATTGTGGCTATAATAAGAATAGCTGTTCCGTATACAGGAATGATCGTTTCAACTCGTGAGAGCGAGGCGAACAGAAAGGCTGCGCTTGAGCTTGGCATATCGCAGATATCAGGCGCGTCATCAACATCGGTCGGCGGATATGTTACGCCGGAGAAACCGGAGGAGAACACAGCTCAGTTTGAAAGAAGCGATACGCGTACTCTTGACGAGGTATCAGACTGGCTCATAAGAATGGGATATATCCCATCATTCTGTACCGCCTGCTACAGAGAGGGCAGAACCGGCGACAGGTTCATGCCTCTTGCAAAATCGGGAAAGATACAGAACTGCTGTCAGCCTAACGCGCTTATGACTCTTAAGGAATATCTGGAGGATTACGCGTCACCTGAAACTAAGGTTCACGGCGAGGCGCTCATTGAAAAAGAGCTTATGAATATACCTAACGAGAAGATCAGACAGATCACAATAGACAATCTTAAGAAGATAGAGAATGGCGAGCGTGATTTCAGATTCTGATCGAGCGCGTTAAATAAAAAAAATTGACAAAATGAAAAAAAAGACTTTATTTTTTAAATAAAGTATGGTATACTTATTATATACTAAATTTCAGAGGAGGTATGCTCAATGAAACACGTTAAGACTTTGAACAAGGCTAATCTTAAGGAATCAGCTGTAATGGGCGGCTGCGGCGAATGCCAGACATCATGCCAGTCAGCTTGCAAGACTTCATGTACAGTTGCAAACCAGAAGTGTGAAAACGCTCACGAATAATTTTCAATAATAAACGGATCTTATTCGCGCTTGGAATTTCTTAACGGAGATTCCAGGCGTTTGTTTTGAGCAAAACTATTTTGAAAGGATAAACTGAATTGATACATAAATATAAATTATTTGATATGAATATAGTGCTGGACATATATTCAGGCGCGGTGCATGTCGTAGATGACTGTATGTACGATATGCTTGATTATCTTCTTGAACCGTTCACAGCGGAGAGGGAATGTCCGAGCTTTATAGTTGACGAGATGTCAAAGAAATACAGCGTTGACGATATAAAGGAAAGCTATAACGAAATATGCGAATTGGTCAAAAACGGTCAGCTTTTCACAGATGACTGCTATGAGGAATTTGCGAAGAACTGGAATAAGAAAAGCGTAGTAAAGGCGCTGTGTCTGCATATAGCGCACGACTGCAATCTGAGATGTAAATATTGCTTTGCCGGAACAGGCGAGTACCATGGCAAAAGGGGCATGATGAGCGCCGAAACAGGAAAGCAGGCCATAGATTTCGTAATAGCCAACAGCGGAAACAGAAAGAATATTGAAATAGACTTTTTCGGCGGCGAGCCGCTTATGAATTTTGATGTGGTAAAGGAAATAACGAAGTATGCCGAGGAGCAGGGCGAAAAGCACGGCAAGGTGTTCAGATTTACTATAACCACAAACGGAATACTGCTTGACGAGGACAAAAAGAAGTTTATAAATGAGCATATGTCAAATATCGTTCTTTCTCTTGACGGACGCAAGGAAGTAAACGATTTCATGCGCCCTAAGGTAAACGGCAGCGGAACGTATGACGATATACTTCCGAAATTCCTTGATATAGCTGAAAGCAGAAACCAGACTAACTATTATGTCCGCGGCACATTTACGGCTTATAATAAGGATTTCGCAAATGACGTTCTCCATTTTGCTGATCTCGGATTCAAGCAGACGAGCGTTGAACCGGTAGTCGCGCCTGAAACAGAGGATTACGCGCTTACGGCAGATGATATCCCAGAGGTATTTGAGCAGTATGAGAAGCTGGCAGAGGAGTATATAAAGAGATGGAAGAGCGGAAACTGGTTCAATTTCTTCCACTTTATGATCGATCTTGATCAGGGACCTTGCGCTATAAAGCGTCTTTCGGGCTGCGGCGCCGGTCATGAATATCTCGCTGTAGCGGCGAACGGTGACCTCTATCCATGCCATCAGTTTGTGGGAAACAAAGATTTCCTTATGGGTTCTGTAAAGGACGGCAATTTTGATAAGAAGATAAGCAAATATTTTGAGGATTCAAATATATACACAAAGGATAAATGCAGAAACTGTTTTGCTAAATTCTATTGCAGCGGCGGATGCAGCGCTAACGCGTATAATTTCAATGGTGACATAAACAAGCCGTATGAGCTGGCGTGTGAATTTGAAAAGAAGCGTGTTGAATGCGCTATCGCGATAGAGGCGGCAAAGAAGCTTGGCTGATATAGATAGAGCGGGGGCAGTAAACCGGCTCATATAAATATGCTGAGTAATTTTAAGCTATAAAGCTGTGAGAGACTGATACAAACTTGTTGAGGTTTGTATCAGTCTTTTTTGTTAAAAAACACTGTATTTTTATGGTAATAATTTTGTGATAAGCTTGTTTTTTTTGTATAAATATGATAAAATTGATATATATTAATGTATCACATAATTTTTGTGGTTACATACCGCGGTTCGTGTAATTGATCGTTTCGCGGTAAATTTAATATTACGGAGGTTTTTTTATATGACGGATTTTCTGATAAGAAAATTCATAAAAAATTATGAAAATGTTCAGGACACGGAAGTAAGAGGCGCGTACGGAAAATTTTCAGGCGCTGTGGGGATAGTGTGCAACGGAGTGCTTTGCGTTGGAAAGATGCTTGCGGGATTGATATCGGGATCGGTATCTATAACGGCTGACGCTGTAAACAACCTGTCTGACGCGTCATCAAGCGTTATAAGCCTTCTCGGGTTCAAGCTTGCCGGCAGACCGGCGGACAGGGAGCATCCGTATGGTCACGGCAGATATGAATATTTGTCCGGACTCATGGTCGCCCTGCTCATAATGGTGATAGGCGTGGAGCTTTTAAAAAGCAGTGTTGACAAGATCTTGCATCCGGCGCCGGTGGAGTTCAGCTGGCTTAGCATGGGCGTTCTTATTTTTTCGATCCTGCTTAAAACGTGGATGATGTTCTTCAATAATAAAATGGGACGCAAGATAAATTCCGGAACGCTTTTCGCGACAGCCGCGGACAGCAGAAATGACGTTATAACGACGTCAGTCGTGCTTGTCGCCGCGCTTATTTCAAAATATACAAGTCTTGAGCTTGACGGATATATGGGAGCGGCAGTGGCGCTGTTTATCCTGTACAGCGGATTCGGACTTGTGCGTGACACGCTTGATCCTATACTCGGCAGAGCGCCGGAGCCTGAAACGGTTGAGGCGATAAGGAAGAAAATAATGTCATATGACGGTGTACTCGGCACTCATGACCTTATGGTACATGACTACGGCCCGGGCAGGCAGTTTGCGAGCGTCCATGTTGAGATGGCGGCTGAAACCGACGCGATAGAGAGCCATGATATCATAGATAATATAGAGCGTGATTTTATGAAGAACGACGGCATAAATATGCTTGTTCATTATGATCCTATATCAACGCGCGACTCTGAAACAGGCGAGATGAGAGAATGGATAAGCGAGCATATAAAGAGCATCGATAAGCGGCTTACAATACATGATCTGAGGCTTGTAAAGGGAAGAACGCATACTAACGTAATTTTTGACTGCGTAGCGCCGCTTGATCTTAAGATAGATGAAGATGAGCTCAAGGATAGAATAGGCGCTATAATAGCTGACAGCTATCCGAACTACTACAGTGTTATAACAGTGGACAGAAGCTATGCGCCTGTCGCTGCGGAACAATAAAAAATATATATGGGGAGAGAGAAAAAAACAATGGTTTACAGATTTAAGGAATACGAAAGTTCAGAGGTGCTGAGGGATCATCTCAATATGGGCGGAGAAAATCCGTCAGGCGAGAGGATAGACGTCACGAGCCTGTATTTTGAGCGCGCGTCTGAACCGTGGCTGCCTGTTATGGGCGAGTACCATTTTTCGCGCGCCTCACGCGCAGACTGGAAAAGGGAGCTGCTGAAGATGAAAGCGGGAGGCGTGGACATCGTTGCGACATATCTGTTCTGGATCTATCACGAGGAGGAAGAAGGAAAATTTGATTTTTCGGGCGATCTTGATATACGCGCGTTTGTTGAGGACTGCGCGGCTGCCGGAATGGAAGTCGTTTTAAGAATAGGTCCGTGGGCGCACGGTGAGTGCCGAAACGGCGGATTTCCTGACTGGCTTGTAAAAAAGCCGTACAAGCTGCGCGACAATAACGCGGAGTATATGGAAAAGGTGGAGATCTGGTATAGAAGGATATATGATGAGGTAAAAGGCTTGTTCTATAAGGACGGCGGAAATATAATCGCGATCCAGCTTGAAAATGAGCTTGTGGATAACGCGGAGCATTTAGCGGCGCTCAAGAAGCTGGCGGTAGAGATAGGATATGATGTGCCGCTCTATACTGTAACAGGCTGGAACAGCGCGGCAGGCGCGAAAATTCCTGTAGACGAGGTCGTTCCGGTGTTCGGAGGATATATAGAAATGCCGTGGGACAGCAGCCTTGAGGAACTTCCTCCGTCAATACATTATTTCTTTAACAGAATGAGAAATGATTCGGCGATAGGAAAAGAAATAATTGCACAGACAGTGTCTGATGGATAGCATCTGACCTACGAGTGGGATCCGTTCGTGACATGTGAGCTTTGCGGCGGATCTGAAAACACACATCTCAGGAGAGCGATCATTC
>CALXSW010000181.1 GCA_944391255.1 uncultured Clostridia bacterium
CCGGAGACTCAACGCTTTCATACTCACTGTATGTGTAATTTTCATCGTCAAGCTGAAAATTCAAGCAGTGATTAAGTGTCTGAGCTGCAAACTCGCGTGTGGCCGGATCATCAGGTCTGAAATTTTCACCGGCATCAAGCTCAATGACACCAAACTCAACCGCAACCAAAACATCGCGATAATAACTCATATCTGATGAAATATCACTGAAATAGTTGTCCGGCATATTGCTGTCATCTTCTACAGTCATAGCAAATGTTTCAACCAGCTCTGAGATCCATTCCGCTCGAGTCAGCCCCTCGGCTGCCTTGACCACGATCCCGTTTGCCGGTATTAGCGTAAACACCATACTCATTGCTAATAGCATGCTAAAAAACCTTTTTCTCATATCTTTACACACCCCTTTTAATTTTATATAACGCTGTTTGCTTATTTTTTTTATTTATTTTTTAACTGCGTTTAAACAAAATCAACGATAAACACATAAAAAAACAAAAAAATGTGAATATACTTGATCACTAATATTTTAACATATTATATAATAAAATACAATGCTTTTGCACAAAAAAACGCTCTATTTGCATAAACAACATATTATATCATTCACTTCCATAATAATAATTGTCATACTGCTGTTTTCGCACCGAAATCATACAAAAAACATCCCCCGGAAATTCCGAGGGATGCTTATAATTTTATATATGCACTAATTTGAGAGTGAAAGATCACTCTCCTGTTTCCAACGATTTTACAAGAAAATGTACGCGGCGCATATTTACAGATGTGAGATTTTCAACGACTGACCTTATTGTGCGCTGCGCTTTTTGACACGTCTTATATATATTTACACCGTATCTCAATGTCGCGGTTATATCCATATGGATCCCGTGTCCTGTCTTGCGTATATTTATATTGTTTATTTTCGTTATCCCGTCTATCTTGAGCGCCTCATGTATCGCAAGCTGTATAACGACCTCATCTGATATTATAAATTCTCCCATGTATGAGAATGTCGGTCTTATAATAGACTTGTCCGCCTCCGCGTCCGGCTCCTCTATATCAAGATTTTTCTGAAACTGACGCAGCGGATGAAGGAAATAGCCTGAAAACTGCTTTTTGATCTCAAGGCTTGGCACAGGTATAACGTGCTTTCCGTCCTCCATTCTCATTCTATTTGCCATTGCCATTTCTTCCGGCGTTGCTACATCTTCAATATGTACAAAATATTCTATAGGGCCTACCTCAAGACGCTTAGCGATTTTATGAGCCATATTTTCAGACGTTCCCAAGATCATAAGCCTTTTTATCCGGCTCTTTTTCAGCGCCTTTTTCATTTCAGCCGCATACTCCTCCTGCATAAAAAGCGCGTGCTTGACAGCGGCTATCCTTGTAGCCTCTGTCTTGGCTGATTTTCCGGCTATTACCTTTCCATGATCAATAAGCAAGCCATCATCTATTATGGCATCGGCGTTATTCGCCTTTGCAACGCCTATCGCTCTGTAGCTTTTTCCTGTTCCGCTCGGTCCTACAAATGCAATAACATGCATAGCCTGATCCTCCGTGATTTAAGACTAAAGGGACTGTATCAAACTGTACAGATAGAACGAAATTCACCGATCATTGTCATTTGCATGTCTTTACACAAGGGAATGGCTTACCTCTCGTCCGTTCTGCACTATTTTTCTAAAGCCCTGCGAGGCTGCTGCAAACTCGATGAGTTTTACAGCAGCCTCACTCTGTATCATTCTTCATTTTCTGTTTTTGATTGATTCTTTACCCTGTATGACAACGTCATAAGCATATCTGATAAATGAACATTTTCTATAGGAATATCGTCAGGCAGATCAAGCTCTGAATATGAGAAATTGAGAATGCCCTTTATTCCTCCCTTTGCCAGCCTTTGAGCCATCTCATGCGCGGCAGCGTGCGGCAGAGTGAGTATAGCTATATCCACATTATTTTCTTTTATATAATTTTCTATTTCCGAATCTGACATGACGCGTATACCGTTTATCGTAGAGCCAACGATCCTGTTGTCGTTATCAAAAATACCAACAAGCGTAAATCCGCGTTTTGCAAAGGAATTGTGATTCGCCAATGCCCTGCCCAGATTTCCGGCTCCGACTATTATCATCGTTTCGCCGTCATTAAGGCCGAGTATATCGCCTATTTCATTCAACAGATATTCCACGTTATAGCCATAACCCTGCTGACCAAATCCGCCGAAAAAGTTAAAATCCTGACGTATCTGCGACGCCGTGACCTTCATCATCTTAGACAAAGCGTTTGATGAAATACGCTTTATATCCTGATTCAACAGTTCACGAAGGTAACGATAATATCTCGGCAGACGCTTTACAACAACGTCCGGCACCTTCTTTTCATTTGATTGCATGAAACTATACCTCTCTTCAAGTAATGCTAATACATCTTTATTTTAACACATTTTATACGATTTGTATAGTCTTTTTTGAAAAAAATTTGTCAATCTCATAGTAATTTTAACTATTTTCACCAAAATTTATACCGAGCATAGATGAGATCAGCTCACCGGCAACCATAAAATACCCTTTTTTATCTACCGCGTTTGCGGCGCAGAGATCTATTGTGTCTATCACCTCGCCGCCCTTTACAATATCCATATGGCCTATAACGTCGCCTTCATTTATTGGCGCGGTGAGAGATTCATCTATATATACCTGCTTCTCCTTCTTATCTGTTTCCATTTTATTCTCCAGATACGATCTTCCCTCTTTTGTAACAGCCTTTACCGTATCGGAAACACCGTTTATAACGTTTGCTTCCCCCGCTTCTGCTCCCTCCTCTACGGCTCTGTTTATCCTGTAGTTTGCAAATCCGTGATCAAGCGGAGCTTTTGCTGATGAAAAACGTTTATCTGATGTAGGCGCGCCTAAAACGACGGCGATGAGCTGCATATTATCCCGAACAGCCGACGCGCTGAGGCAGCACAGAGCCGCGTTTGTAGAACCTGTTTTCAATCCGTTGGCGCCGTTATAGAACCTCACACGCCTGTTTGTATTTGCCAGCTGAAATTTTCCGCCGCGCAGCTCATCTGTCCATATAGATGTATAGTCTGTTATTTTAGGATGCTTCAAAAGCTCTGACGACATTATTGCGACATCTCTCGCCGATGAATAATGTCCGTCCGCGTCAAGTCCGTTTGTGTTCATAAAATGGGTATTTACCATGCCCAGCTCCGCAGCCTTGCTGTTCATCATATCCACAAACGCTGTTTCGCTGCCCGCGATATGCTCAGCCATTGCCACGCATCCATCGTTTGCCGAGGCTACCGCTATACCTTTAAGCATATCGTTTACCGAAAGAGTTTCGCCCGCTTCAAGGAACATCGTTGAACCGCCGTAGCTCATAGCGTTTTCACTTACAGTGACCATATCGTCAAAGCTCATAGCTCCGCTGTCTATCTGCTCCATTATCAACAGCATTGTCATTATCTTTGTCACGCTCGCTATAGGCAGCTGCTCATCAGCGTTCAATTCATAAAGGACCTCGCCCGTAGAATGCTCGATCAGAATACACGCTTTCGCGTCCACACCGCCTATCTCCTCACCTCTGACACTGCTCACACCAGAAAAAAACATAATTAAAACAATAAAAAAGCATATTCCCCTCTTCATACAAACCTCCAGATCCTTTTCAGTCTGATACACAGAGGCTGTTGCAAAACTCAGTGAGTTTGCTGCAGCCCAGATATTTTCCTTACTATGAGAATATGCTTTCTTTAATTGTTATATTACTATCTCTGAGCCTTTACAAGACTATAATACAAGCCTTTCTTCCTCATAAGCTCCTCATGAGTTCCAAACTCTGTAAGCTTTCCCTCGTCTATGACCATGAGCCTGTCAGCATTCTGGAGAGTGGAGAGCCTGTGTGCGATAGCAAACGTTGTTCTACCCTTTACAAGCCGCTCAAGCGCCTCCTGTATCTGCTGCTCCGTTTCTGTGTCGACCGACGCCGTAGCCTCGTCAAGTATCAGTATACGCGGATCTGTCAGGACTGCTCTCGCTATTGCAATTCTTTGTCTTTCTCCTCCGGACAGCCTCTGTCCGCGCTCCCCGACAAGCGTGTCATACCCGTCAGGGAATCCGACTATAAAATCATGAGCGTTAGCTATTTTAGCGGCTCTTATTACCTCATCGATCGATGCGTCCGGTCTTGCATACCGTATATTGTTAAGTATCGTACCCGAAAAAAGGAATACCTCCTGCAGCACCACTCCAAGCTGTGATTTATAAAACGCGCCCGAATATTTTTTTATATCGACACCGTCTATAAATATCGTTCCCTCATCTGTGTCATACAGCCTCATCAACAGATTTATTATTGTTGACTTGCCCGCTCCTGAATGACCTACAAGTCCTATCATCTCGCCGCTCCTGACGCTGAAATTGACGTCTTTTAACACGGCATTATAGCTCTTATATCCAAACGTTACATGAGAAAATTCAACATCGCCCTTTATATCTTTTATTACCGGATCAGCTGTATCGCCTATCTCCGGATCCATGTCTGATATCTCAAAAATACGCTCTGTCGCATTCGCAAACTCAGACAATCGCTTTGGCAGCAGACTGAACCAGTCGAGTCTTGCATAAAGATATGACGCGTATGTTGAAAGCTGCAAAAATTCGCCCGGTGAAAGCTCGTTTCCAAGCACAAGCTTTCCGCCAAGGAATGTTATAAGTATGCTTCCGGCAGTCATCATAAGCTTTATAGTCGGGACTATCGTATACGCCAGACATTCCACCCTCGTAGTTATATTCCTGACAAGAGCCGCGTCTGAACGAAATCTTTCGACTGTCCTGTCCTCCTGCCCGAATGCCTTTACAACCCTTATCCCGTTTAAGACATCGTTCAAAAGCGCGTTCAAAGTGTCCATGCGCCTGAACTGGTTATGATACAGCCGCTGCATCCTTGTGCGCATCAGCTTTGAAAAGAACAATACAAAAGGTATAGGTATGATAGCCAATACAGCCATTTTCCAATTGTACGCGAATAAAATTATCGTCACGCCGACAATAAGGCACAGCTCATTTACAGCCTGCACGGCTATATTCTGAACAAAATCTCGCACCCTGTCCGTATCTCTGCTTATTCTGTTCATTATATATCCGACCGTCTGCTCCTCTACATAGCCTATAGACAGATCCTGAACCTTGTTATATATCCTCTCCTTAAGATCACGCGCCAGACTCGATCCTGCCACAGACGAAAAGCCCATTCTAAGGATATTCACAACCGCTCCCGCAAGAGAACATAGCGCTATAAGCATTATATAAAACAATATCCCCGAAAATCCGGCTTCCATTTCTCCGCTTGACATTGGCAAAATAGCATTGTCAACGATACCTTTATTAACTACAGGCTGTATCAGCATGACAGCGGTATTGGCAAAAAACAAAAGCAATATAATTATATATATCCATTTGTTCGGTGCGGCAACCGCCATTATCTTTTTTATAGAACCGGTCTTGCTCATACAGTATGGACATATCCGGCTGTGACGCCTTAGCCGTTTTCCGCATTTAGGACATTTTGGCTCATCGTCATCGCCTTTTACCCTGCTTACCTCTCCGGCTGCCATCTCATTTAGTATCCTCTGCGCGTAATAATATCTGCCTATATGCTCCATCGAAAACGACGCTATATATACGCTCTCGCCGTCTTTTTTTGCCTCAAGCCGTCCGCTTGACGTCAGGTCCACAACAGAATACTCATTAAAATCACTTATCAAATACACGCCGCACAGCTCTTCATCAGTAAACACAAAAAAGCGTGTCTTTGTAATAACAAAATAGCCGCTGCAATAGCTTTGCCGCTCATTCATGTCAAGCGGCAGACAGTAAAGGATCTCCTCATCATTTATATATTTGCGCAGTATCAGCGTTTCCTTTACCGGCAAATCAAATTTTAAGTTCACTCCGCATCACCTCTTACAGCCATATTTCAAGTATGCGCATAGCTTTTTTGCCCATAGCTCTCGGATCTCTAATCGTATATCTGTTTCCGTCTATATCGATCAGTATAACTCCGCCGCCATTGCTTCTCAAAAGATTGTTTGCCGGATCACGCATAACAAATTCACGCTTTCCCGCAGATGTCATACAATCCCACAGTATTCTGCCAAACTCCTCATTAGCGTCATACACCTTAGTTATCTCCGGCGCGAAATAGCGTCGTCTCAGCTCTTCCTCAACGAGCGCCCTTTGGTCACCGTCAAACTTTTTAAGATCCTTTATTATCCCCAATTCCTTATAGTCGCTGTCGCGAACTGAAAGATATTCGTTCTTATCCGATACGGGGAATGTCCTTACCACATTAACGCGCCCCCTGTACTCTCCGTACTCCGCGCCCAAAAGCTTCCCCGCCGTTTTAAAAAAGGTTATTTCATTTGCATTTATATATATCAGATCATCCGTCATATTCGATCTCCTTAAACTTTAAAGCCTCCTGCTGCGCAGTCAGCATATTGTAATATATTCCCTTATTTTTCACAAGCTCATCATGAGTACCTGTTTCCGCTATAGTTCCATGGTCAACTGTAACTATGCGGTCCGCGTTTTTCAGCGTTGACAGACGATGCGCTATAGCGATCGTTGTTCTGCCCTTTACAAGCTCATCCATAGCGCGGCTGATCATTCGCTCCGTCTTTGTATCGACTGATGCCGTTGCCTCGTCAAGGATCAATATACGAGGATCAACGAGTATTGCCCTCGCAATAGATATTCTCTGCTTTTCTCCGCCTGAGAGCCTGTTTTTACTGCCGCCTATCGGAGTATCGTAGCCGTCGCTCATTTTCATTATAAAATCATGCGCGTTTGCAGATTTTGCAGCCGCTATTATTTCCTCTCGCGTCGCGTCAGGCTTGGCAAACGCTATATTTTCAGCTACCGTTCCTGCAAACAAAAATGTTTCCTGCAATACCATACCTATATGCGAGCGCAGATCCTTGACAGAAATATCCTTGATATTTATTCCGTCTATCATTATTTCGCCCTCTGACACGTCATACAGCCGCGTTATAAGGTTTGATATCGTTGACTTACCGGCTCCCGAATGACCGACCATGCCTATCATTTCTCCCGCCTTTATATCAAGACTTATATTATGAAGCACCGGCTTATTAGGCTCATATTCAAATGTGACATTTTTTATTGTAATGTTTCCTGTCATGTTTTTCATAGGCACCGGATTTTGCGCCTCTGTGATCTCCGGCCTGCTGTCTATAACCTCAAATATTCTGCTTGCGGAATTCATGCAATCTGTATACCAGTCAAATACGCGCATCATAAAATCAAGCGGACCATATATCATCGTTATATAGCTTACAAATGTGGTGAGCATTCCAAAAGTCATATCGCCGCTTACAACAGCCGAGCCGCCTATACCCCAGACGAACAATCCGCCAAAAGTCATAAGATAACTCATCACAGGAAATGTTCGTGCTCCGGCTATGCCCTCTTTGACGCTCGCGTCATACATCTGCTTATTTATCGTATCAAATCTTTCCTTTTCGCTTTCCTCTCTTCCGAATGCCTTTACAACTCGCATTCCGTTCAAAACATCATTTATCAGAGAATTTATACTGCTGCGCTTGCGCCACACATTCCATTTATATTTTTTGAACTTAGGCATCATCTTTCTTATTATCCATATTATAAGCGGAACAGGTATAAATACGGCCGCCGCCAGAAGCGGAGACACACTCATCATTATCGCAAGTATTCCAGCGATATTTAAAAGGTTCATCAGGAAATGAGGCAGTCCGTCATTTAGAAAATACTGTATATCCTGCGCGTCATTATTGACTCGCGTCATAAGATTGCCCGTATGCTTTCTGTTATAGAAGCTCAAGGACAGGTTCTGCATAGCCGTAAACAGATCCATTTTCAGATCATATATTATCCTTGCCGAAAGCCTTGCGCCAAATCTTCCGTTAAAGACTGAAACACCGAATATCATCAGCTGAACTATAGCAATACTCAAAATAAGCGGAACAAGCTTTCCATAATGCTGAGATGATATATTGAGCACCTCGTCAAACAGCATCCTGTTCGTAAGCTGTGGAAGAATTATATTTAGCGCCGCGCCCGCCGCGATACCGATAAAAGTTACAGCAAGCATCCATTTATATCTTGAACCATAACCCAACACGCGCATTAAAAGAGCGCCGCTCTTTATCTTTTCCTCTCGCTGCTCAGGCTGATCCTTTATTTCCTCTATTGTCTCACCGTTTTTCAGCTTGTTCAGGTAATTCGCAAAATGACCGATTCGTCTTGCCGCCCTATTTGAAAAAGACATCAGTTCAAAATCAACTCCGTCAAACACTCCTATCAACACACCTGTTGACACGAATGTATCTATATAGAATTTTTCAGCTTCATCATACCCGTATCCGGCAAATCCTGTTTCGTGCCATGCGCCGTCTTTCTCATAACCCTCGGCAATATACACCTTTTTGCTGTCTGCAAACGCCCATACCTCTCCGTACGATGTTTCATCAGACATATCTGATTTAACACATACCAGAATATCTCCGTCAATTTTTTCTTTTATATACTCTTTTATATATGTATCATACTTAGAAAGACATATCATTTTCTTCACTCCTAACGTATATTTTATTCTACCATAGATTTATACCTTTTTCAACCACATATATTTTTTCTTTATATGAAAATATGAATATTTTCTTAATTATCTATGCAAAACATTGACTATAGCTTATGATTTTTATATAATAATGTTAAACAGATCTTCAGATAAAAAATTCATTATTTTATGAAATTCTATAAACTTTACGAGGAGTGGATCACATGTTAAAAAAAGTATGTAGGATTTTTTTGTTTTTAATTGGAGCAGCGCTTTTTCTTAACGCTTTGTTTCTGATGATTTACGCGAGCATGAATATAGGAACATATATAACACTGTTTTTCGGGGCTGTATTTTTGATCGCTTCAATATTTTGGAAAAAAATTACTGAGCTGTTAAAAAACAGCATATTCAAAATAATAATTGCTTTCTCTGCAACTGTAGTTGTGTCGATCGCTTTGATAGTATCATTTTTGTTACTGTACGGAGCTACCGACAATGTTGATTATAAAGAAGATTATGTGATCGTGCTCGGCTGCGGATTGCAGGGTGAAACGCCAACCGCGCCGCTCATACGCAGGCTTGACACCGCTTTAAAATATGCGGAACAAAATGAAAACTGTAAAATAATAGTGTCAGGCGGACAGGGAAATGGGGAATCGATACCTGAGGCCGAGGCAATGTACCGCTATCTCACTGAAAGAAATATAGATGCGGACAGGATAATACGCGAAAGTGAGTCAACTTCTACTACAGAAAATTTTAAATACTCCGCAAGACTCGTTGACGATCTCGCCGACAGCAGTACGGCATTTATAACAAATGATTTCCACATATACCGCGCTGAACAGCTTGCAAAACTGTTAGGCTATAATTTCACTCACATACATGCCGATACAGATTATTACAATGTTATACCCGTATCATTAAGAGAAATTCTCGCTATAATGAAAATGTATGTCTTAAAAAATTAAAAGCACCTCATGGTGCTTTTTTTATATAAAAAAAATATGTGAAACTCCTGAAGGAGCTTCACATACTTTATAATATCCTATGTCAAAGATTATTTAACATCATTCTGCCAGTCATAGTGTGGCATTGTGATATCATCATATTCATATGTAAGGATTGAGCCAGACATTGTTGTTACTGTACCATCTGTGCTGATGAAGTAGTATGACAATGCTGAACCGTTATCTCTTGCATTTGAGTTTGAAGCATATACAGCAGCTTCAAAACCAACAAGCTCATAACCATGATATACAGGCTGTGTTACAACTACCATATCCGGATCATACTGAATGAGCTTCAAGAAGTTAGTATCTTCGTACAATACTGATTCAGCTGATTCAACTGACATGATTACGTGCTGAAGTGCATATGCAACCTTTGGAGTGATAACCTTTTCGTATCTTTCCTTCTGATCCTTTGTCATGTGAGCTACAGGAATTGTATCATATTCAGCCTTAGCTTCATAAATCAAGCCATTTGCCAACATGCTTTCTACATAATCCATTTCGTAATCAGCAAGAGCCTGGTTACATTCGATTTCAAGCATATCAGCCTTGTTTCTGAATTCTGCAACAGCAGCAAAATCAGCAGCATAAATATTTCTTGCCTGATCAAGCATATCCAATGCTTCATAGTATAAACCACTTGCCATTAACTGCTCAACATAGCAGAAAGCCTGTGGAACAACAACTGTTGGTGGAAGTGTTTCAAGAACATCAATCTTGAAGTTTACAGCTGTCTGCAAAACCTGGATCTGAGGTGTTACATAACCCATTTCCTCAGTAGCCTGAGCGAGTGCATAATTAGCCTCATAATAAAGACCCTGATCGTACAAGCTCTGAGCTGTTGTCATCAAAGAATCATATTTTGATGCTGGAGCAGCAAAAGCTGTAGCTGATGAAGCAAGAGCTGCAACCATAGCTAAAGCAACAATTTTCTTTGTAAGTTTCATACTGAAACTCCCCTTTCTTAATTAAGAATTTTATCTGAAAGATAATATATTTTACTTTCATTTAAGAGTTTAACATATTATACTTAATTTGTCAATACTTTCTTAGTTAATTTTTTATAGTTTGTTCTTTTTTTAGTCATATTTACCATCTTTTTTGGGCATTATATACAAAAAGACGATATTTTATTTCTAAAACATCGTCTTAAACCACTCTTTTTTTTGTTTTTCTTTAGGTTATGTATGAATATTTTATTCAAATTTCACTAACCCAAAGCTGATGTGCAGCGCGTTGTCAACGCTGCACATCTTTTTTTCGTCCAATTTCCCGATCTTTTCGCGCAATCTCTGTTTATCGATCGTCCTTATCTGTTCCAAAAGTATTACCGAGTCTTTCATAAGACCATATTCATGCGCCCCAAGCTCGATATGAGTAGGCATCTTCGCCTTATTGATCCTGCTCGTTATAGCCGCGGCGATAACAGTAGGACTGTATCTGTTCCCTATATCGTTCTGGATTATAAGAACGGGACGCACTCCGCCCTGTTCACTTCCCACTACCGGACTCAGGTCGGCATAATAAATATCTCCTCTTTTAACTGTCACTCTTTATTCACACTCCGTCAAATCTAAAAGACACGCCTCAAACGCTTCATTTTCAGCGGTCAAACATGAATTCGCCTCTTCAAGATTAATTTCGGACATCTCAATATAGCCGTTTTTCAGCAGCTCAGCAATATCCTCATATCTCTTGTCGGTGTGTGACAAAGCCTCCAGCTCCTTTCATCGATTACTTTTACAGCAGATATTCCAAAACCTTTACGATCTTGCCGTCTTTTATATACACTCGCGGTATACGCCGGCTCACCATGCAAGTGATCTCGTAATTGATCGTACCGAGCCATTTCGCGAGATCGTCTGCCGTCACGGCACCGTCTCCGAAAATAAGCGCTTCGTCACCTCGTTTAATATTATTACCCGAGCCGATATCAATCATACATTGATCCATGCATATTCTGCCTGCTATCGGATATAATTTTCCGTTTACAGCGATACGAGCTTTTTTTGCAAGCAGTCTTGTATATCCGTCTGCATAACCGATGGGAACTGTGGCTATTTTTGCCATACCATCGGCTATGTACTCCTTGCCGTAGCTAACCCCTCTACGGTCCTCTATATCTTTTACATATGTTATGCTTGATTTAAGACTCATAACATATTTTAAATCAAGACGCGTCTTATCTACCTCATCAGACGGATACATCCCATACAGAATGATCCCCGGTCTTACCATGTCAAGATGATATTCAGGATACATCATTATTCCGGCGCTGTTGCATATATGCTTTATAGGTATATCCACCCCGCAGCTCTTAAGCGCGTCACAAACATACATAAATCGTCTGAACTGTGTTCTCGTATATTCCGTATCTGCCTCATCAGATGTTGCAAAATGCGAGAATATCCCTTCTATAATGACATTAGGCAGAAGAGCTATCTTTTTTATCTCCTCTATGACCTCGTTATTTTCACCATCTGTCACAACAAATCCTATCCTTGACATTCCGGTGTCTAACTTTATATGAATTTTTACGTCCCTTTTAAGTTCAACTGCCTTATCGGACAATGTTTTTGCAAATTCATATGTGTAAACATTAGGCGTTATATCGTTTTTTATTATATCCTCCGCTTCGCTCTCAACGCTCGAGCCTAAGATCAGCACCGGAATATCCGCAAACGCATTTCTTACTTCCATAGCCTCATTAAGAGTCGCCACAGCAAATCTGTCAGCGCCGTTCTCGAGCAATGTTCTCGCGCATTCGATAACGCCATGCCCATATGCGTCAGCCTTTATGACTGCCATTATCATAGCGTTCTCATTCGTTATTTTGCTTATATTGCTCATATTAAAAGCCAAGGCATCAAGATTTATTTCAGCCCATGTTCTATGTTCCATTTTTGTTATTCTCCTGTACTTTTCTATATTATCATATATATGCTCATTTGTCCAGTTGTAATATATGGGCAAACGCTTTTGGTATGCAGCGCAGTATATCCATAGCGCTCATGGATTCCTCTCCGTATATCTTAGCGGCTATATCGCCGGCCGTACCGTGAATATATGCCGCAGCCGCCGCGGCCTTATCGCAATCTATACCACGCGCCGCAAATGCCGCGATCATACCGGCGAGTACATCACCGCTTCCGCCGGACGCCATTCCGGGATTTCCTGTTGTATTTATATACTGTGTCTGATCTGTTCCTGTGACAATAGTGTAGTGTCCCTTTAAAAGCAAGACCGCTCCGTTGTTTTCGCAAAAGTCACGCGAAGTATCTATTCTTTCCGACTCTATTTTTGAAATATCCGTATCTATAAGTCTTGAAAACTCCATAGCATGAGGAGTAAAAATCAGGTCGCAGGCGCACCGCTCAAGCATTCTTTTATTTCGCGCTACAGCGTTTATAGCGTCTGCATCGACTATTACAGGAACTTTGCTATATTGCAGCACCGCCTGAACGACAGCTTCCGCATCGCTCGTTCTTCCCAGTCCGGGACCTATTAGAACAGCTGACACATTTTCAAGCCTGTCAACTATATCCACGATCGAATCTCGCGATATATGTCCGTCTGCATCCTCAAGCGGCATTGTCATGACCTCTGTAGTCTTTGACTCCAGAATATTATTTATAGATTCGCAGCAAGCAAGAGTTATAAGACCGGCGCCGCTTTTTAAAGCGGATTCCGCAGCCATATACGCCGCGCCGCTCATACCGCGGGAGCCGGCTATTATAAGAAGCTTTCCATAATTTCCCTTTTGGGTGTTGCTTTTTCGTTTTTTAAACAGCGAACGTACAAACTCATCATCTGTGACATTGATCTTTAAGCCTTGTGAATCTATAACATGCTCAGGGACAGATATTTTATCTACTATTATTTTGCCCGTGCATTCTGCTGCCGGATATAAAAACATTCCTATCTTATATCCTGCAAATGTGACAGTTTTATCAGCCTTGACCGCTACACCGCATATCTCGCCCGTGTCGCTGTTTATTCCGCTCGGAACATCTACGGACAATATGTATTTTGCATTCTCATTGATCTTTTTTATAACGTCATATGCTGCTCCGCGCACCGTTCCGCTTATTCCGGTTCCGAGTATAGCATCTACTACTATATCATATGAGCGTATAATATATGAAAGCTTCTCTGTATCTATTATATGCTCTATGCTTGTATTTGTTTTTGAAAGTATCTCATAATTGACAAGGGCATCGCCTTTAAATTCCGCTCCGCTTACAAGATATACTGTAACATCTGCACCCATATTATTCAAATGTCGGGCAATAGCCAGTCCATCACCGCCATTATTCCCTTTGCCGCAGAATACAGCTATAGATACAGAACTTATATCAAATGATTTTTTTAACTCGTTAACGCATGCGATGGCAGCGTTCTCCATAAGAATAATGCTTGGTATAGAACCAAGCTCTGTAGCCGCTTTGTCAACATTGCGCATCTCGTGCGCGTAACACGCTTTATACATATATATCCTCCTTCGCATAGAAAAAGACTGCAAAAAGCAGTCTTTTTCTAATGGCATTATCCTGATATGTACATAATACCTTATAAACTATACTTATGGACTGCTCTCGGATTGAATTTCCACATAGCCTCCACCATTTTCATTGTTGGCTGAAATAAGATGATATTTCTCTCACCCTCAACTGTAACATCTGCAAAAAACGTTTCAGCGTTGCTATTGTGAGCACTGTAATCAAGTAATTTTACATTTTCAGGTCTATTCTTATAATCACCATTATTCTCATCATCATTCACTGATGCAATACATGTTGCCTCTCTGATATCGAACGACACAAGATGTTTTCTGCCTTTTTTTGACATTACCTTATCTATATCAAAATCATTATTTGTGAGAATATACTCATATTCAATATTTCTCGTACCGGCAAAAAGATATACAAGATACCACGCGAAAGCTATAAGCAGCAATCCAACGCTGAACATCATCTGACTTACCATATTAGACTGTCCGCCTGCCGCTACTGCCAATCCTACCGCAAATATAAGGATCAGCAAAACACATGATACAATTACAGCTCCCGCTATAACTCCGGCTATCATGAGCTTATCTTTCTTATCTTTTTTCTTCGCCACCAAGTATTCCATAAAAACGTCAGTCATGATCTTCCTCCTGTGTATCGCAAATATTGAGTTCCTCAAGCTTGTCATACAGCTTCTTCAATGCGCGTCCCCTGTGAGAGACCTTATTTTTTTCTTCCATGTCAGCCTCGGCAAATGTCTTGCAAAGCTCCGTACAGAAAAATACAGGGTCATACCCGAATCCATTATCTCCATGCGGTTCAGATGTGATCTTGCCGCAGACCTCACCCTTTGTGACTATCTCTTTGCCGTCAGGGAAAATAAAAGCAATACTTGTAACAAATTTTGCTTTTCTGTTATCCTTCCCCTGCATTTCACCGAGCAGCTTTTCGATCTTCTGCTCATCAGTAGCGCCTTCGCCGGCATATCTCGCGCTGTATACCCCCGGTCTTCCGTCCAGCGCATCTACGCACAGTCCGGAATCGTCCGCGAGCACATAGTCATCGCACAGCATAGCTACGGCTCTCGCTTTTATAAGAGAGTTTTCTGCAAATGTATTTCCTGTTTCCTCTACATCCACATCTATCCCCGCATCTTTCTGGGATATCACATTAAATCCAAGCTTTGAGAATATTCTCGTTATTTCTTTTACCTTATTCTCATTATTTGTTGCGGCTATAATATTCAATTTAAAACCTCCATCTCATATCCGACAACTTTTCAATGAATGATCAAATATCAACCTCTTATCTGACCATTTCCCAATATGATATATTTTATAGATGTCAGCGCCTCAAGTCCCATAGGTCCTCTCGCATGCATTTTCTGAGTGCTTATTCCTATTTCAGCGCCAAATCCGAATTCAAATCCGTCTGTAAATCTTGTTGACGCATTCACATATACAGCCGCCGCATCTATCTCGTTTAAGAACCTCTGCGACTTAGTATAATTTTCCGTAACTATTGCCTCAGAGTGCTTTGTATTATACTTGTTTATATGCTTTATCGCTTCATCAAGTCCATCAACTATTTTAACAGCAAGTATATAATCGTTATACTCTGTTTCCCAGTCCTCTTCTGCAGCGTCTGCAACATCTTTATCATAATATTTTTTACATTCTTCGCAAGCGCGTATCTCAACACCCTTTTCCTGAAGAGCTTTAAAAACAACAGGCACGAATTTATCCGCTACAGCCTTATCTATAAGCAGTGTTTCTGCTGCGTTGCACACAGACGGCCTTTGTACCTTCGCGTTCATCACAATATCAAGCGCCATATCAAGATCAGCATCGCCGTCAACATAAACATGGCAATTACCGGCAGCCGTTTCAACTACAGGCACAGTTGCATTTTCAACAACGCTCTTTATAAGTCCTTTGCCGCCACGCGGTATCAGCATATCCACATATCCGTTCATCTTCATGAGCTGAGTGGCTGTTTCTCTTGATGTATCTTCTATTATATTTAAAGAGCCTTCAGGTATACCTACGGAATAAGCGGCATCCTGCATTATTTTCATAAGAGTAGTATTTGACCTGATCGCTTCCTTGCCGCCGCGCAAGATACTTACATTCGAAGTCTTGAGACAGAGCGCCGCCGCATCTACCGTTACGTTAGGTCTTGCTTCATATATAATGGCAATAACGCCCATAGGAACTCTTTTCTTGCCTATCTGAAGACCGTTTGGCCTTGTCCACATATTTATTACTTCGCCGATAGGATCATTAAGATCACGCACCTGCCTTACGCCTTCTGCTATACCCTTTATTCTTTCCGGATCAAGCGAAAGACGGTCAAGCATTGCTTTTCTCACGCCATTTGCCTCAGCGTTCTCGAGATCCACCTTATTGGCAGCTATTATTTCATCTGTTCTTTCTACCAAAGCATCGGCTATCGCTTCAAGAGCCTTGTCCTTCATCCATGACGGAACACCTATAAGCTTCTGCGCAGCCTCTCTGGCTTTTGAGCATTTCATGATCAATTCTGTCATTATAAACCACACTCCTGTCTATAAACCATTTAGATAATTATATCACAGTGAATAATAAAAAGCAAGTAAAATTTACAAATTAACAGTTTAATATGGCTTGATTTATTTCTATTTATTTAGTATAATTGATATATGCAAAGGGGGAATGACAAGCTCTTATGAATAAACGAATATTGATATTAATATCGATGCTTATTTCTTTGCCGATCTGTTCACACGCAAAGACTATAAAAACCCAGAGCATGGACGAATACATATATCTTTCAACGCAGCTTATAAATAATGCGGAAAATAAGTCTGCTGACAGATTTTTTTCAATATTTGAAAAAAACGAATTTGAAAGCTGCCGGCTGCTGCTGCTCTCTGATGACGAAATATCAGACAACAGCGCTGATACTGTCATCTCATCTCCTGACGGACAATATATTTTATTCTATCCGACCGAAGAAGAAACCGAGGCGGCATACAACAAATATATATCTCTTGGCATGACTGTAATTCCTGACGTGTCTTTTTATGTTGACTCACAAAAAGACACATCACTCTATATATCTGCCAGCCATATATCGTACGGACCTGATTTCATACACAGCGATGAATTCAATGATCTGCTGATAGAAAAGTACGGAGCTGTTGAAAATATGCCTGAGATAAGGATAGGAGTTATAGACACGGGCGTCAATTATGATCATGAGCTGCTTAAGGACAGAGTCGATATATCCTCAGGATATGATTTTGCGAACAATGACTCCGATCCGATCGATGACCACGGTCACGGCAGTCATGTGAGCGGTATAATTGCAGACTCCACGCTTGATAATGTGATTATCGTTCCATATAAAACAATAACAAGCACCGGCAAAGGAAGTGTGTCTTTTACAGTAAACGCTATAAATAAAGCAATAAGTGATGGGAATATAGATATACTAAATCTCAGTCTTGGCAGCGAGGATCTTTCTCACTCGCTAAAAAAATATTTTACAGTATATTTTAAGCGCGCTTATAATTCAGGTATCCTTTCCGTGGCAGCCGGCGGCAACGACAGCTCGGACGCCGATTACAGCTGTCCGGCAAATATAGCGCAATACACGATCGCCATTTCCGCATGCAACAGCGCCGGAACATTCGCGTCAGGCTACTCTAATTATGGTTCGGTCATAGATTTCTGCGCGCCAGGCTCGTCGATATACAGCTCTCTTCACACAAGCAGTTCGGCGTATGGTTATAAATCCGGGACTTCAATGGCAGCGCCGTTCGCGTCATCTGCCTTTGCAATGCTTAAGACATATTATCCGGATCACACTGTTTCAGAGCTTGAAGAAACAATGCGTGAGTTCTCAACAGACGGTGGAGAAACAGGATATGACAAATACTATGGATATGGGTATATTTCAATGGAAAATCTCGCATCGCAGCTAAGCTGCACATCAGCTCCTTCGGATACTCCAAGACCTTCCGAAGAGCCGGAAAGCTCTTCTTCACCGATGCCCGATCAAACATCATCACCAGCGCCTACAGTTTCACCGACACCAATTCCTGAGCAAACGGCTTCACCGATACCCGAGCCGTCTTCCTCTCCAACTGCTGCTCCGCCGTATTCTCCGACGCCTACAGCAACCGTGTCGTCTGAGCCGCGCTTTACCGTATGTCTTAACGGGAACGATATCCCGATATATACCGAAAACGAATCGATAGTTGTCGCAAGCGCAATATATGATGACAACGGTATAATGACGTCATTAACGCTTTATGACGTATCAAGCTCCTGCGATATAAACACAGGCGATTACACAAAAATATTTATATTTGACTCCACAAGCTCTTTAATGCCGCTCCATGATCTCATAGAAAGAGAAAACTGACGGCAAAAATATATAATGAAAGAGAGGATAATTATTATGAAAAGAATAGCTCAATTTGAAAAGGTCAGTTATGAACGCTTTGAAAATGACTGGTCAGGCATATTCCCTGCAAAAACTGACACAAGATCAATTTACGACTCAATAAAGATCCCATCAAGAGCCACCAAGGGTTCAGCCGGATACGATTTTTATACTCCTATCGCTGTAGAGCTTCATCCGGGAGAATCAATCAATATCCCCACAGGCATACGCGTAAGGATTGATGAAGGCTGGGTTCTTAAGCTCTATCCGAGAAGCGGACTTGGTTTCAAATTCAGATTACAGCTTAACAACACAGTCGGGATAATCGACAGCGATTATTATTATTCGGATAACGAAGGACATATTTTTTCCAAGATCACCAATGACAGCAATGAAGATAAAACGGTAGAGATCAAAGCCGGAGAAGGCTTTATGCAGGGAATATTTGTGGAATACGGGATCACGCTGGATGATGACGCTACGGAAGTAAGGAACGGAGGATTCGGCAGTACGACGAAATAGAGTGTACCGGACTCCGTCTTACAGGATTGTCACGTGAATTAAGAAAATCGTAAGAAGATATAAGGGAAGAACACAGATTTATCCGTTATACTCGTTATATGAAAGGAGAATCATATACGATGAAATGGATAAAACGTCTGTGTTCTTTTCTTATCCTGGCGATCCTTGTTCTGACCGGGATCCTCTGTGTAAAGGGATATAAGGATTACCGGGATGCCCTGGACAGGAAGAGTGTGGAAGAGATGGCGGCGGATATTGAGTCGATCGACAATTATACAACCATCGAAGAACTGCCGCAGACTTATATTGACGCGGTGCTGGCAGTAGAGGATAAGCGGTTCTATTCCCATCCCGGCCTGGATCCGATCGCCACTGCCAGAGCCCTGGTCAACGATATCCGCGCCGGGTCCTATGTGGAGGGAGGAAGTACGATCACTCAGCAGCTGGCGAAAAACCAGTACTTTACACAGGATAAGAAGATCGTGCGCAAGGTTGCGGAGATGTTCATGGCATTTAAGATTGAGTCTGTGCTGGATAAAGATGAAATTTTTGAACTTTATGTAAATTCTATATTTTACGGAAACGGATATTACTGTGTGGGCGATGCCGCAATGGGATATTTCGGGAAGTTACCGTCAGAAATGAATTTCGATGAATGTACGCTTCTGGCCGGAATTCCGAACGCACCAAGCAATTATAATCCTGTTGCAAGTCCGAAGCTTGCCAGAGAGCGTCAGGCTCAGGTGATCGAAAAAATGATCAGAGCCGGTTATCTTGACCGGGATTATTCCGCATAATTTGATCATATGCGGGCAACATAACCATAGACAAAGCCGCCGTGCGGCAGCGTGTTCAGAAAGAGAACGGCTGCAGGAGCATCCTGCGGCTGTCAGAAGGAGATAGAGGTCTATGGTTGAGAAGAATGAAAGAAAAGTCAGCGCCTCATTTGGGGAAAATATCAGATATATGAATACAGTCCTTCCGGTGGCAAAAAGCTTTGATATTATCCGGAGGGATCTGATGATCGGCGGGAAAGCGTCCGTGTTCTATTACATCGACGGATTCGTAAAAGATGAGGCGATGCTGAAGATCATGGATTCTTTCCTTTCTGTTACGGAACAGAATATGTCCGTGGATGGAGAATGCTTTATTCAGGAACATGTGCCTTATGTAGAGGTTGATCTGGCTGTGGACTTTGACCAGGTTCTCCGGAATGTCCTTTCAGGTGCAGCGGCTCTTTTTATAGACGGATATGAAGAATGCATCATCATCGACTGCAGGACTTATCCGGCCCGCAGTGTCGATGAACCGGAAAAGGACAAATCTCTTCGCGGCTCCAGAGACGGATTCGTAGAGACGATCGTTTTTAATACGGCTCTGATCCGCAGAAGGATCAGGGATCCGCATCTGATCATGGAAATGACGGAAGCAGGCCAGTCATCGCGTACGGACATTGCGGTCTGCTATATGAGCGACCGCGTGGACAGGGAACTGCTGGACAATCTGAAACAGCGGATCAATGCGCTGCAGCTCGATGATCTGCGCATGAATCAGCAGAGCCTTGCGGAAGCACTCTTCAAGCGCAAGTGGTTCAATCCTTTCCCCAAATTTAAGTACACAGAGCGCCCGGATACGGCAGCGGCCTGCCTTCTGGAGGGAAAGGTTGTCATTCTTGTCGATAACGCTCCGTCAGCCATGATCCTTCCGACTTCTATCCTGGACATGATCGAGGAAGCAAACGATTACTATTTTCCGACTCTGACCGGGATATATCTGAAAGTTACCCGGACGATCATAACAGTTGCCACCGTGTTTTTTACGCCGCTGTATCTGCTTTTTATGCAGAATCCGGAGTGGCTGCCGGAATCACTGGAGTTCGTGGCAGTGCAGGATACGATCAATATACCTCTGATCTTTCAGTTCCTGCTGCTGGAGATATCTATCGACGGACTGCGGCTGGCTGCAATGAATACACCAACCATGCTCAGTACGCCGCTCAGTGTGATCGCCGGTATCGTAATGGGGGAATTCTCGGTACAATCCGGCTGGTTCAATTCGGAAGTCATGCTTTACATGGCTTTTGTTGCCGTGGCAAATTATACCCAGCCGAATTTTGAACTGGGTTACGCCCTGAAATTTATGCGTCTGATGCTTCTTGCCCTGACCGCATTATTCGGTCTGTACGGCTTTATCGCAGGCTGTATTTTGGTATTATGTTTTCTTATTTTTAATAAAACATTGTCCGGACGGAATTACCTGAACGTAAAACTGAACTGACGGCAGGCCGGGACTCCCGGTCTGAAAACTTTACATTTTTGTAAAAATGTTAAAATATTTTGATAAACAGGAGGAAAAGTGGTATAGTTATTAAATGGATGGCCGGCCAGTCATTTCCCTGACGGAACGGCCAATAAATCATGGAGGAATACCACAATGAGAGATTATGTGATCACTGTAAACAGTACTGTAGATGTAACGAAGGAATGGCTGGAGGAAAGACATGTTCCGGTTGTGCCGTTGAAATATACGATCGATGGGGAGACATATACAGATATGGAGGGCCTTTCAGCAAAAGAATTCTTCGCAAAACTGCGAGAGGGGAAAATGTCTACTACGTCCCAGGTAAACCCGGAAGAGGCGGTGGTTCTTCTGGAGCCTTATGTAAAAGAGGGAAAAGACGTCCTTCATCTCGGATTTTCATCCGGATTGAGCGGAACATTAAACAGTATGAAAATTGCCGGGCAGATGCTTGAAGAAAAATACCCGGATGCCAAAGTGATCGTGATCGATACACTCTGCGCCTGCCTCGGCGAGGCGCTCCTGCTTCACTACGCACTGAAGAAAAAAGCGGAAGGCATGAACATTGATGAACTGGCTCAGTGGGTGGAGGATAATAAACTTCATATCTGTCACAATGTAACGGTAGATGACCTGAATCATCTGCACAGAGGAGGACGTGTTTCCAAGACAACAGCCGTGCTCGGAACGCTGGTCCAGATCAAACCGATCATACATATGGATGATAACGGAAAACTTCAGGTGATCGGAAAGGAACGCGGACGGAAGAAATCCCTGAACAAGATCGTAGATATGGCTGTAGAACAGTCGAAAGGTTGGGATAATGATATCATCATGATCACCCATGGCGACTGCCTTGAAGATGCAGAGTATGTGGCAAAACTCGTCCGTGAAAAAATGGGGATCGAGAATATCCTCATTAACAATATCGGAACTGTGATCGGAAGCCATACCGGTCCGGGAGTAGTGGCAGTATTCTGCATGGGGAATAAGAGATAAATTCCTGTTTATCGAACTGACTGGTAAAGCACTGCGCTGAATACTGCAAAAGAATTT